>CAJQRF010000001.1 GCA_905612235.1 uncultured Pelagibacteraceae bacterium
TGGTAACATTGGGACTTATTTTTACAAAGTTTTAAAACAGAATAAAAATATTTTATTTAACAAAACTGGAAAAATTCCTTACATAAAGTATATTTCCGCTAAAAGTTTAAACAAAAAAAGAAGAATAAAAATTCCTAAAAATAAATGGATTAAAAATTCTCTAAGTTTACCAACCATGAATGACGTTGATATTATTGTTGAACTAATTGGTGGAGCCGAGGGTGCTGCTAAAAAATTAGTTTTTTCTGCTTTAAAAAATGGAAAACATGTAATTACTGCTAACAAGGCATTAATATCAAAATATGGAGATGAACTGGCTCATATCGCAGAAAAAAATAAAGTAAATCTTGAATATGAAGCTTCGGTAGCGGGTGGAATTCCAATCATAAGATCTATCAAAGAAGGTTTAATTGCAAACAAAATAAATAAAATTTATGGCATACTAAATGGAACAACAAATTATATTCTTTCATCAATGGAAAGTAAAAATAAAAATTTTTATGAAATTCTTAAAAAAGCTAAAACATTAGGTTATGCTGAAGCTAATCCTTTAACAGATTTAAATGGAAATGACTCAGCAGCTAAATTGAGAATTTTATCGTCTCTTGCTTTTAATAAAGCAATATCTAGAAATAAAATTTTGACTGAAGGTATTCAAAATATAAATTTATCTGATATTAACTATGCAAAAACCTTAGGTTATAAAATTAAATTACTTTCTATTTCTGAATTAATAGAAAATAAACTCATGGAAAGAGTGCACCCGTGTTTGGTTTTGAAAAATTCTTATATTTCAAAAATTGATGGAGTTTTAAATGCAGTTGTGGTTGATGGTTTACCTATAGGAAAATCTGTTTTGCAAGGAGAGGGTGCTGGCCCTGGACCAACAACATCGGCTCTCATTTCCGATCTTTGTTCAATATTAAAAGGTGAAATAAACTATCCATTTGGTATTTCTTCTAATTCAAGAAAAAGTATTTCTAATTATGATATATCAAATCACGTCTGTTCTTCATATTTAAGAATTGAAGTAAGAGATTTACCTGGTGTTCTTTCCTCAATTACTAAAAATTTTGCAAAAAATAAAATATCAATTAAAAACTTAATTCAACGTCCTAACAAAAAAAATAAAAAAGCCTCTATAATAATTATTACCCATGAAAATTTAGAAAAAAATTATAGGAATTTACTTTTGAGTTTAATTAAAAATAAATTCGTAATAAAAAAACCTACCTTAATAAGAATTGAAAATGTTTAAATGATTATTGATCCTTCTTTTATTAATTCATTTGTAAAAGCAACTGAAAGAGCTGCCTACGGTGCTTCTTTATTTAAAGGTAAAAAAGATAAAATAGCAGCTGATCAGGCTGCAGTTGACGAGATGAGAAAAGAACTAAACAAAATTAATATGATGGGGAAAATAGTTATAGGTGAAGGTGAAATGGATGAGGCTCCTATGTTATATATTAACGAATTAGTTGGGAAAAAAAATGGAGATGCGTTTGATATTGCAGTTGACCCATTGGAAGGTACAAATTTTACCGCAAACAACCTACCTAACGCTCTAGCTGTATTGGCGGTAGCTAGAAAAGGTAATTTATTAAATGCACCCGATATGTATATGGAAAAAATTGCTGTAGGTCCGAATTTACCCTTTAATTTGGTCGATCTTGATTTTAGTGTTGAAAAAAATATTAAGTTATTAGCAAAAGCTAAAAACATTTCACCATTTGAAATAAATGCCTGTGTTCTAAAAAGATCAAGACATAACAAAATAGTTAAAGATTTAACTAAAATGGGTGTAAAAATAAAATTTATTAGTGATGGAGACGTGTCTGGTGTTATTTCAGTAGGATTCGATAAAAAAATTGATATTTATTTAGGTGTGGGTGGAGCGCCTGAAGGGGTTTTGGCTGCGGCTGCGCTTAAATGTTTAGGCTGTCAAATGCAAACAAGATTGTCTTATCAAAATAAAGTTGATCAAATTAGAGCTAAGAAAATGGGCATTAAAGATCTAAATAAAAAATATTCAATAAATGATATGGTAAAAGGAGATGTAATCTTCTGCGCAACAGGTGTTACTGACGGTGACTTTGTCAATGGCATTAAAGACAATGGTGAAACTTTTTCTTCAGAAACTTTAGTTTTACACGATAGCAGTAAAACAAATAAAATAATTAGAAATAAAATTAAAAAATGAATCTTTCCTCTGTTAAAGGAAAAAATTGGATTTTTAAAAAATTCAATTCATCTGATATAAACCTTTATATTGAAACATTCTCCATAACAGAAATTGTAGCAAAACTTATATCAATTAGGAAAAAAAATATTGATGATATAAATCTTTTCTTAAATCCAAAAATAAAAAATCTATTACCAAATCCTTTTAATCTTAAAGATATGAAAAAAGCAGTTGAAAGAACTTATTCATCATTACAAAAAAATGAAGTTATAGGGGTTTTTGGTGATTATGATGTTGATGGTGCTACCTCAACAGCTTTACTAACTAAATATTTTTTATCTTTAAATAAAAAGGTAAAGACTTACATACCTAACAGACAGTCTGAAGGATACGGTCCAAATAAAATTGGTTTTAAAAATTTAATAGATTTTAAAGCTAAAATTATTTTTACTGTAGATTGTGGAACATTATCTTTTGATACTATAGATTTTGCTCAAGATTTAAATGTAGATGTCATAGTATTAGATCACCACCAATCAGATACGAAACTTCCAAAAGCATGTGCTATTGTAAATCCAAATAGGTATGATGATACATCAAAACTTAATTATCTTTGTGCCGCTGGTGTATGTTTTGTATTTTTGGTAGCATTAAATAAAAAGCTTAGAGATGAAAACTGGTTTCAGAAAAATCATATTGTAGAACCTAATATTTTGAACTTGTTAGATCTTGTTTCTTTAGGAACGGTATGCGATGTCGTTCCTCTAATTGGTTTAAATAGAGCTTTAGTAAAACAAGGACTAAAAATAATGAAAAAAAGAACAAATCTCGGTTTAAAAACTTTATATGATTTATGTAATATTGCATCAAAACCAACTACTTTTGACCTAGGATTTAGACTTGGACCACGAATTAACGCAGGTGGTCGTGTTGGAAAATCATCATATGGTACGGAATTATTAATTTCTGAAGATCCAGTGAAGGCTTATCAAATTGCTCTTGATTTAGATAAATCTAATAAAGAAAGACAATCTATAGAATTTATGTTGTCTGAAATAGTTAATGAAGACGTTAAAAAATATCATAATCACCCAGTTTTAGTTTTGTCTGGTGAAAATTGGCATGAAGGAGTTATAGGTATTGTAGCTTCTAGAATTAAAGAAAAATACAATAAACCTACTATAATAATCTCTACCAACAAAGATATAGGAAAAGGTTCAGCTAGGTCAATAATTGGATTTGATATTGGAAGTCAAATTATTTCTGGGGTTCAGTGTGGTATTTTACAAAAGGGTGGAGGGCATAAGATGGCTGGTGGTTTTACAATATCAAAGGAAAAAATATCAATATTTAGAGATTTTTTAATTAAGAGTTTTGATAAAATTAAAATTGACACATCTAAGAATTTAAATCTATACATAGATTCCACAATTGCACCAAGTGCGCTTAATGAAGAATTTTATGAAGAAATAAATTGTTTAGCTCCATTTGGGTCTGGTAATAGTGAACCCAAGTTTGCTATAGAGGACATTGAAGTTATATCTTCAAAAATAGTGGGAAATTTTCATATTAAATCAATACTAAAAGGCAAAGATGGCTCTGTATTTAAAGGATTTGTGTGGAATGGAAAAAATAGTCCATTGGAACCATTATTAAATAAAAAAAATAAAAAACCAATAAATATTGCAGGAAAAATGAAATTGAACGAATGGCAAGGAAAAAAAGATATTGAATTTATTATAGAAGATGCATCAATTAATTAGGTTGTTAATTTTTCAAAAAAACTAGATAAAAACTTCTCATAATTTTTCCATGAGTCGATAGAACTACCATACAGTTTACTTCTTGCTTGAACATCACTTGCTGTACGAATTGCTCTTTTATTTTTATGAAAATTTAAACAATCATCGTTCCATTGTAAGTCGCAAAAATTTATTAGTTTTTTAATTTCAGTATTTGGATTTGATATTAAATTTTCGTATTTTAAATTATATATAAATTTTGGCAAAGTTACATTCCAATGATTAATTAAATCATCATATAAATTATAATATTCTACTATTTCGTTTAACTTATATGCATAGTTAATATTTCCTGATGGAAAATGATTTTTATAAATAGATAAACAATTATCTTTAGAGTTTCTGGTGCAGTGGATTATTTTAGAATTGGGTAAAATAAGTTTAATAAATCCAATCCAAAAGAAATTTTCTGGTAATTTGTCTGTAGTTCTAATTTTTTGTTTTGAAATGTTTTCAATTTTATTTACATAATGTTTTCCAAAAAGTTTAAGATTGTTTTTATCAAACTGAATCCCATCTGCAGAAAAAAGATTCATAGTATGATTTTTTAAGTTTTTATTAATAATATCAGGTATAAAAAATTGCTCATCACAACCAAATGCGTCAGGATGATTTGATATAATTTGTTCTACTAAAGTGGTGCCTGACCTTGGCATGCCTAGTATAAAAATCGGCGATCTTTCCAAATATCCACACTCATTGTATTTCTCATATATTTTCTCATTAAAACATTCTTTAATTTCTAACATTATTTTTTTTACACTTTCAATTGAGAAATTAATTTTCTTTCTTTGTGTTTCATTTGCTTCTTTATAAAAAGCAAAAGATTTTTTGTATTCTTTAATATCTTCATTTGCTTTTCCAAGACCAAAACATATATTAACTCTATTTTCTACATCATCAGGTTTTAAACTCTTATAAACCTCATTCATTTGAAAAATGTGTTCTTCTTCTTCTGTATATTTTATTAGTCTACTTAAAGTCCTGTGTGAGTTAGAATAATTTGGATCTTTGTTTATAGCTATTTTAAAATATTTTTTAGCTTCAAGAAAGTTTCCAACAGTGACATAAACATTTCCTAAATTGTGATAAAAATGGGCAAAATTATCATTTATAGAAATGGCCTTTTTATAACAATAAATTGATTCTTTAAACTTGTCTAAAGACTTGTATAAGCTTCCCAGATTGTTATATGGCTCTGGAATTGTTTTATCCAATGAAATAGATTTTTTGTATAAAGCTTCTGCTTTTAGAGGGTTTTTTTTATTATTAGCATATAATAATCCTAAATTATTATAGAGTAACGCAAAGTTTGGGTCTAAGTTGATTCCATCATTATAATACTTTAATGCTGCATCAATTTTTTTCTGTTCAGCAGAGATCAATCCTAAAAAATTGTATAAAAAAACTACTTTTGGATTCGCAATAATAAGCTTTTTAGCATCTTCTGATGCTTTTGATAAATTCCCTGCTTTATAAGCTTCTACAGCAAGTGCGATACTTTTTTTAAGTTTTTCCATGTCTTCATCATTGAAACAACATTAAATATATAATAAATACAAGATTAATTTAATAGGTCCCATCGTCTAACGGTTAGGACAGGTGGTTTTCAATCACCTAATCGGGGTTCGATTCCCCGTGGGACCGCCATAAAAATGGGTTATTTTGTTTATATAATTGGTAATATTAAAAAATCAAAATTCATCACTTATGTTGGGTACACTAACAACCTAGAAAAAAGGTTAGAGCATCATAATTCAGGAAAAGGAGCAAAGTTTACAAGGGGGAGATTTTGGAAATTAATGTATTATGAGAAGTATAAAACAAAAGGTGAAGCAATTTCTAGGGAGTACTATATAAAGAAAAATAGAAAATTTAGAAATTTAATCAAAAATAAATTTAAATGAAAATTTCAATACTCCTACCTTATAAAGAAAATTTTTCACCAGTATACGCTGGCGCAGTTTCCCTGTTCATTAAAGACACTACAAAACTCAGCAAATTCAAAAAATATATTACTGTATATGGAAATACTGAATATAAAAAAATTTATAAACTTAATTACAAAAATATTGATTTGAAAAAAAACCTAGTACAAAGCGGCACTAAAATTTATGTTAACGAATTTTTGAAATATGAAAAAGAAAAACCATCAAATATAATCGAAATACATAATAGACCAAATTATTTTCACTTAATTAATAAAAAAAAACAAGATCAAAAAATAGTTTTATATTTCCATAATGACCCCTTAACTATGAATGGATCAAGATCTGTAGCGGATAGAAGACAGCTTTTAGAAAATACTAATAAAATTATTTTTAATAGTCATTGGTCTAGAAAAAGATTTTTGGAAGGTATTACGGGTTTTCATATTAATTCTGAAAAAATTTTGGTTATATATCAATCAACACAACCAACTAAAGTAGATGTGTCAAAAAAAAAGAAATGGATTACTTTTGTTGGAAAGTTAAATCGGGCAAAAGGTTATGATTTGTTTGGGAAAGCTGTAATAAAAATTCTTAAAAAATATAAAAATTGGAAAGCAATTGTAATCGGGGATGAACCTAGAGCAACATTAAATTTTACCCATAAAAGACTTAAGAATCTTGGTTTTCAAAATCATGATAAAGTTTTACAAATCTTCAAGGACACAAGTATAGCTGTCGCTTGCTCAAGATGGGATGAGCCATTAGGTAGAACAAGTATAGAGGCAAGTAGCAGAGGATGTGCTACTATTATAAGTAACAAAGGTGGACTTCCTGAAACTGTAACCAATGGTATTATTCTTAAAGAGTTAAGTGTTCAGACTGTATATAATGCTATTAAAGATTTAATAGAAAATAAAAAAAAACGACTTGAAATCCAAAAGCTTTCAATAAAGAATTTTTTTCATACAAATCGTGTAAGCACTCAAAATATTGACGAGTATAGAGAGAAAATTTTAAAATCTTCATTTTTACCCAAAAAAATAACTGCATTTTTTCCAAAAAGTTTAAGAATTTTGCATGTCACAAATTTTAATGAAAGACATGATGGTAGACTTTTTTTTAACACTGGTAGAAGACTTAATAATGGGTTTGTTAGATTGGGTCATAGTGTTTTAGAATTTAGCGATAGAGACATTGTAAAACACTATAAAAGTATTAAGGATTACACAGGTTCAAAATCTTTAAATCAGAAATTAATAAATACAGTTTATAATTATAAACCTGATCTACTAATTTTTGGCCACGCTGACCTTATTAAAGGAAGCACGCTTTCGTATTTAAAAGACAATTACAAAAACTTAAAAATTGCTCAATGGTTTCTTGATCCATTGATTGAAAACGGCCCTGATTATCTTAAAAATAAATCTAGGATACTTGATAAAATTGAATTTACTGATGCAAATTTTATAACTACCTCACCAGACGTTTTGAATTTTTTACCTAAAAACAAAAAATGCCTTTTTATGCCAAATCCTACTGACAGTTCTTTTGAAGTTTTAAACAATTTTGAAAATAATCATTGTTCAATGGATGTTTTTTTTGCTCTTAGTCACGGTGTTCATAGAGGGATACTAAAAAAAGGAAAGTATGATGAAAGGGCTGATTTTGTTAATAGACTAGTTGAATTAACACCTAATATTAAGTTTGATCTATATGGAATAGACAATGTTCAGCCAATTTGGGCGGATTCATTTCTAAAAGCAGTTTCAAATTCAAAAATGGGTGTTAACTTGAGTAGGGGAAATCCAATAAAGTATTATAGCAGTGATAGAATCACTCAATTGGTAGGAAATGGTCTTTTGACTTTTATACATGAAAATACGTTTTATAATAATTTTTTTTCTAATGATGAAATAATTTTTTATTCTAATCTATCTAATCTTTCAGAAAAAATACAAAAATATGCCAAGGATGATTATTTGCGAAAAAAAATTGCAAAAAAAGGAAAGATGAAATATATGAAATATTTCAATTCAACAATCGTTGCCGAATATATAATTAATAAAACGTTTGATATTAATAATAAAAACACAAAATATTTATGGGATAAAAATTAAACTTATAGTCACTTATGACACGTGAAGTTTTAATTTTTCGAACAGACAGAGTCGGGGATCTTCTTGCTACATGTCCAGCTATAGTAAGTATTAAAAAAAGCTTAAAAGACTGTAGAATAACACTTGTAGCTTCAAACAAAAACAATGACTACGCAAAAAGCTTTGATTTCTTTGATGAAATTTTAACTTTTCCAAGTAATTCATTATTAAAAAAAATTAATTTTATTAACAAACTATCTAAAAAAAAATTTGATTACGTTTTTATTTTTGATGGCAAAGATAGATCAATAATTTCTTCC
>CAJQRF010000002.1 GCA_905612235.1 uncultured Pelagibacteraceae bacterium
AATTCAGATAAAAGCTGGGTGTGGGAACAGTATGATAGCACTGTTATGGGTGATACAATTCAAAAACCTGGCGGGAATGCTGCTGTAGTTAGGATTCATGAAAAGAGTAAAGCTGTTGCAATTTCTGTTGATTCATCTTCTCACTATTGTGAAGCTGATCCAATTACTGGGGGGAAACAAGTGGTATGTGAATCATGGAGAAATCTTATTTCTGTTGGATCTAACCCAATCGCAATTACTAATTGTTTAAATTTTGGAAACCCCGAAAAAGAAAAAATAATGGGTCAATTTGTTGAATGTATAGATGGTATCTCGCAAGCCTGCACCTATTTAGATTTTCCTGTTGTTTCAGGAAATGTTTCTTTTTATAATGAAACGAAAAATAAAGCTATTTCACCTACTCCAACAATTGGAGGAGTTGGTTTAATAAAAAATTTAGATAATATTATGACAAAAAATATTAAAGAATTAAATAGCTTTATATATGTTATAGGTAAAACCACAGGTCATTTATATCAGAGCGAATTCTTTCGTGAAGTTGTTGGTATAAAAGATGGCCCTCCACCAGAAATTAATTTATTTAATGAAAAAAATAATGGCTCATTGGTTCAAAATCTTATTTCAAATAAACTTCTAAACTCAGTTCATGACGTGTCTTCGGGTGGAATAATTGTAACACTAGCCGAGATGTGTATTTCTGGGGAAATTGGTGTAAAAATTAATCTACCTAAAAATAATATAACTATTCATGAATACCTTTTTGGAGAAGATCAAAGTAGGTATATAATTGAAGTAAATAAAAAATACAAAGATGAAGTAAACATGCTCTTAGAGAAAAGCGAAGTTTATTACGAAATACTTGGAATTACTCAGGATAAACATATTGAATTAGACAAAAATTTGAATATTACTGTAGATGAATTAAAGAAACTTAATTCTTTTTGGTTTAAAAACTATTTTAGTATAAAATAAGGTTATATGGGATTGAAATTAAAAGAAATTGAAAGTCTAATAAAAAAATCTATGCCAGATGCTGAAATTACTATTCAGGATCTTGCTGGAGATGATAATCACTACTCTGCGACAATTAAATCACAAGTTTTTAAAGGTAAAAGTAAGATCGAACAGCATAAGTTAGTGTATAAAGCGCTTGGTGGCAGAATGGGAAATGAACTACACGCTTTAGCTATAAATACAATAGAAGGATAAATAAAAAAATGAATGAAGAAACTAAAAAAAAAATAACTAATCTTATTCAAGAAAATAATATTTGTTTGTTTATGAAAGGAACTCCTGAAGTTCCACAGTGTGGATTTTCACTGGCAATTTCAAATGTGTTAAAGCATTTGAAAGTAAATTTTAAAGGAATTAATGTGCTTGAGAATAATGAAATTAGAGAAGGCATTAAAGAATACAGTGAATGGCCAACCATACCCCAATTGTACATTAACAAAAAATTTATTGGTGGCTGCGATATTGTAAAAGAAATGTTTGAAAAGGGCGACTTACAAAAAGTTATTAATATAAAGTAAAAATTATCTTGAATAATACTCTACAACTAAATTTGGTTCCATAATTACTGGATACGGAACTTCAGATAATTTAGGTACTCTCATAAACGTAGCTTTTTTACTTTTTTCGTCCATCTGAATATAATCTGGAACATCTCTTTCTTTGTTGTCTATAGAGCCAATTATTATTGTAAGTTCTTTTGATTTATCTTTAACGTCAATTGTATCTTCTGTGCTAACCAAATAACTTGAAATATTAACCTTTTTACCATTTACTTTAATGTGTCCATGATTAATTAATTGTCTTGCTGAAAAAACAGTTTTAGCAAATTTTGCTCTATATATAACAGTATCTAATCTTCTTTCTAGCAAACCAATTAAATTTTCTGTTGTGTTGCCTTTTTTACTTAAAGCTTTTCTATATACATTTCTAAACTGTCTTTCATTCATGTTACCATAATAAAATTTCATTTTTTGTTTTGCTTCAAGTTGTTTTCCATAATCAGATACCTTTGATCTTTTGGTTTTTCCATGCTGTCCTGGTGGATAATTTCTTTTATTGAATGGACTTTTGGGTCGACCCCATAGATTAACTTTGAGTCTTCGATCTGCTTTATGTTTAGATGCTAGTCTTTTTGTCATATTTTATACTTGGTGATTTATAAACTATGAAACGCTTTTGTCAATTCAGCTTTTGTTGTTTAAACCATTCAAAGTAGTAAAAATTCCAAGTAATATACGTATTTCTTGCTCAGATAAATTTAGTCTATGAAATATATTGTGAATATTTCTAATCATGCTTTGTCTTTTATGATCTGGTTGTAAAAAACCCTTTGTACCTAACCTTTTAATCATAAAGGTCAAAAATTTGTTAACTTCAGCTTTGCTAGCTATTGAACTTTTATACCCTGATAATAACTTAAATTTTTTTTTTGTGAAATGTTGAAACAGCTGAAAACAAAATAATATTAGACTATGAGACAAATTTAAAGAACTAAAGTTTTTGTTAGTAGGTATAGTTACCAAATAATCAGCACAATTAACCTCATCATTGCTTAAACCTGATGCCTCAGGTCCAAAAACAATACCTATTTTGCTGTTTTTTTTAATTTTTTTTACAAAATCTGCAATTGAAATTATTTTTTTATTTACTTTTCTAGATCTTGATGTGCTAGCAAAAACTAAATTTAAATCTCCTATTGATTCATCCAAAGATCTATAAATTTTTGCTGAATTCAAAATATCTTTTGCACCAACAGACGTTGCTAGTGCTTTTCGATTTGGCCACACACATCTGGGATTTACAATACGTAAATTTTTAATATTAAAATTTTTAAGGGCTCTGGCTGATGATCCTATATTTTCTCCAAGTTGAGGTCTGCATAATATAAAGTGGATATTTTTAAGACTCATTATTTATTTGCAGGAGCTTTCTCTTTGTAAAGCTTATAATCAAGACTATCAATTAATGCTTTAAAAGATGCTTCAATTATATTTGGTGACACTCCTATTGTGAACCAACTTTTACCTTCTCTATCTGTACTTTCAATAGAAACTCTAGTGGTTGCATTGGTTCCTGTATTTAAAATTCTAACTTTATAATCTACAAGTTTTAAATCTTTTAAATATTTTGAATATTTTCCAACGTTGCTTACGTTTGATCTAATTGCGTTATCTAAAGCGTTAACGGGTCCATTGCCTGTTCCTTCACAAATGATTTCATTTCCATCAACTAATATATGTGCCTTTGCGGTAGAAATAATTTTATTTTTTAAATCTTTTTTTACTGACACATCATATTTGGAAATAGTTAAATATTTTGGTATTTCATCTAAAAGTCTTCTTGCTAATAACTCAAATGATGCATCTGCTCCATCATAACTGTAACCAATAAACTCTCTATCTTTAACTTCCTCCAAGAGTTTTTTAATTTTTGGATCGTTTTCTTTAATATCTATTCCAATAGTTTTTAAACGAGATGTTATATTAGATTTTCCAGCTTGATCAGAAACAATAATATTTCTTGAGTTCCCTACTTCTTCAGGGTTTATATGTTCATATGTTTTTGGATTCTTTTGGACGGCAGAAACATGCAAACCACCTTTGTGAGAAAATGCAGCAGCTCCAACATACGGCAAATGCTTATTAGGTTTTCTATTTAAAATTTCATCTAAAAGTCTTGAACATTGAGTTAAATTTTTAATGCTATTTGGTTTAATGTTAATTTCAAACCTAGATGAAAAATATTCTTTTAAAAAAAATGTCGGGATTAATGACATTAAATTTGCATTTCCACATCTTTCACCAAGACCATTAATTGTTCCTTGAACTTGTCTCACACCAGATAAAACTGCCGCTAAAGAGTTAGCTACAGCATTTCCAGTATCGTTATGAGCATGAATTCCTAAATTTTTTCCAGGGATAATCTTACAAACATCATTAACAATTTTAGTAATTTCGTGTGGCAAGGTTCCACCGTTTGTATCACATAAAATTATCCATCTAGCTCCTTGATCAGCAGCTGCTTTAAGACAATTTATTGCATAATCAGAATTATCTTTATATCCATCAAAGAAATGTTCGGCATCAAACATGAATTCTTTTTTTGCTTTAATAAAATGTTTTGCACTCTCTCTGATATTTTCTAAATTTTCTTCATTAGATATTCCAAGAGCTATATCAACATGAAAATCCCATGATTTGCCAACTAAACAAATTGATGAAGTATTAGAATTCATAAGAGCAGATAAACCTGGGTCATTGTCCGCACTACGCCCAGTTTTTTTTGTCATGCCAAATGAAGTAAGTTTAGCATTCTTAAAATTATGTTTTTTCTGAAAAAACTCTGTGTCAGTTGGGTTGGCGCCTGGCCACCCACCTTCAATATAATCTACACCCAGATTATCCAAAGCAACAGATATTTTTTGTTTATCATCCAAAGAAAAATCTACACCTTGAGTCTGCGCTCCATCTCGAAGTGTCGTATCGAATATATATAGCTTTTCTTTACTCATTTAATTTTCCATAACGTTTTACCATCTTTATCTTCTATTAAAACTTCTTTCTCCAAAAGTTCATCTCTAATTTTGTCAGCTTCTTTATAATTCTTATTTTCTCTAGCTTTATTTCTTAGTTCAATTTTTTTTAGAATATCTTTTTCAGAAATTAAAGATTTTTTTCTTTTAAAATCCAACCATTCAGTTTTTGTTTCATTAAGAATTCCAATAAAATTACAAGCTGAAACAAATATTTTTTTATCATTATCGATACCATTGTTAGCTTTATCAAATAGTTTATGAAGATTTGCTATATATCCAGGGGTATTCAAATCATCATATAATGGCAAAAGTATTTCATCAGGAATTTTAGATGGAGCTTTTAAAGATAAATATACAGAATACCATTTTTCAATCGTATTTTTACAATCTTTTAAAAGTTTATCATTCCAGTCTAGTGGCTGTTTGTAATGCGCACTAATCAGCGCAAGTCTTAAAACTTGTCCATTAATTTTATCTCTAAAATCTTTTATTTTTAAAATATTTCCCTGTGACTTTGCCATTTTTTCATTTGACATAGTAATAAAGGCATTATGCACCCAATAATTTGCAAAAACTTTAGTATCATTTGCACATCGCGATTGAGCTATTTCATTTTCATGATGTGGAAAAAGTAAATCTATACCTCCTCCATGAATATCAAATTCATTACCTAAAAACTTTTTGGACATAGCAGAACATTCTAAATGCCAACCAGGCCTACCTTTGCCCCAAGGAGATTCCCAGTAAGGCTCGTCTTTTATTGACGGCTTCCACAGAACAAAATCTTCTGGATTTTTTTTATTTTCTGAAACATCAACTCTTGATCCTGCTATTAAATCTTTCACTTTTTTATTAGATAATTTTCCATAATCATTAAATTTATTTACTTTAAAATAAACATGATCATTATTTTCATATGCAAAATCTTTAGTAATGAGTTCTGAAATCATTTTAATCATCAAATCAATATGATCAGTAGCTCTTGGCTGCTCTGATGGTGCTTCACAATTTAAAAACTCACAATCTTCATTAAAATTTTTAATTACTTTTTTAGTTAGATCTGAAATAGAAATATTATTTTCTTGTGCTGATTTAATTATTTTATCATCAACATCAGTAATATTTCTCACATAATTAATTGAAGCTTTGCCATACTTACATTTTAAAATTTTGAATAAAATATCAAATATAATCAATGGTCTTGCATTGCCTATATGTGGATCGTCATAAACTGTAGGGCCACATACATACATACCAATTTTTTTTTTATTTATGGGAACAAATTTTTCTTTTTTGTTGATTAAATTATTTGTTAAAAAAATATCTTTATTCATATTCTAGAAATATACTTTAATTATAGATTTGTGAATCTATTTGATTAGTTTGGAATCTTGCATATTGGAATAGGCTCCATTTTATGCAAATTTAATTTTCTTATTTTTTCGTATTTTTCACGATTTGAAGAATCGGGATTATTCATTGCTTCCTCTAATTCACTATACTTCAATCCTAATTGACCTTCATCTGTTCTACCATCATCCCACAAACCATCTGTTGGAACTGAATCTATTATTTCTTGTAATATTTTTAATTCTTTTCCTATTTCCCAAATTTCAGTTTTATTACAATCAGCTAAAGGTGATATGTCAACTCCACCATCACCATATTTTGTATAAAAACCAACTCCAAAATCCTCAACTTTATTTCCTGTTCCAACAACAATGCCTTTGTTAGCTGCTGCTACTTGATAAAGAGTTGTCATTCTAAGCCTTGCTCTTGAATTTGCCATACCATGATCATTATCAAATTTTGATAAACTGCCCTGAAAAGTTTTAAATAATTCGTCTAAATTAACTAAATGCGCTTCAACATTCTTAAAATTTTTAATTAGCCACTTTTGATGTTTAAGACTTAAATCATGCTGTGAAGATTTTTGTTTTATAGGCATTGATAAGACAATAGTCTTTAAACCAGTCATGGCACTTAAAGTGCTAGAAACAGAAGAGTCTATTCCTCCAGAAATTCCAACTACTAATGATTTTGCCTTGCTGGGCATATTGTGAACATAATTTTTTATCCAATTGCTTATAAAAATTACTTTTTCAGATGCTTTCATAATTATAAACTTAAACAAAATTGTATTTATTACAATTGTTTAAGATGCCGCTTTAATATTATTTTTTGAATATTGGGAATTTTTTTTAATTTCATCTGAAATTAAAAATGCAAGTTCTAATGCTTGGCTTGCATTTAACCTCGGATCACAATGAGTATGATATCTATGAGATAGATCTTTTTCAGATATTTTTTGAGCTCCACCTGTGCATTCTGTAACATCTTGACCGGTCATTTCAATATGAAGACCACCAGCAAAACTACCTTCTGATTGATGAACTGCAAAAACATTTTTTACTTCTCGAACAACATTATTAAAAGGTCGTGTTTTAAATCCAGTTGCTGATTTAATTGTATTGCCATGCATTGGGTCACATGACCAAACAATATTTAATCCTTCTTTTTTGATAGCTCTAATTAATTTTGGCAAAAATTTTCCAACATTATCATGGCCAAATCTTGAAATTAACGCAATTTTTCCTTTTTCATTTTTTGGATTTATTCTATTACAAATTTTTACTATTTCCTCTGGCTTAGAAGTGGGTCCACATTTTATTCCAATTGGGTTTTCAATACCTCTGCAATACTCAACATGTGCACCATCAAGCTGTCTAGTTCTATCTCCAATCCACACAAAGTGAGCAGAAGTATCATGATATTCACCTGTAGTTGAATCAACTCTTGTCATAGATTCTTCAAATGGTAATAGAAGTGCTTCGTGTGAAGTCCAAAAATTAACTGTTTTTAATCTTCTATTAAATTCTGAATTAATTCCACATGCCTCTATAAAAGCCAAGGCATCCGCTATTTTGTCTTCTAGATCTTTAAATTTTTTATCCTGTTGACTTTTTTTTATAAATCCTAAATTCCACGTATGAACTTTTTGTAGATCAGCAAACCCACCGTGAGAGAAGGCTCTTATAAGATTTAATGTAGAAGCTGATTGTGAATAAGCTTTAAATAATCTTTTTGGATCAGGTATTCGTGCTTTTTCGGTAAATTCAATTCCATTAATATTATCTCCTAAATAAGTTGGTAACTTTTTTCCATCTTTAATTTCAATAGGTGAACTTCTTGGTTTTGAAAATTGTCCCGCAATTCTTCCCAGCTTAACAACTGGTAAAGAAGCAGAGTAAGTAAGAACTAAAGACATCTGTAACATTACTTTGAAAGTGTCCCTAATATTATCTGGATGAAACTCAGCAAAACTTTCTGCACAATCTCCACCTTGGAGTAAAAAAGCTTTTCCTTCCACAACATCAGCTAACTGTTGTTTTAAATGTCTTGTTTCTCCAGCAAATACTAAAGGAGGGAAACTTTTAAGTTTCCCAAGTACCATATCTAATTCCTTTTTATCCGGATATTCTGGAATATGTTTTGCCGGATAGTTTCTCCAACTATTTAATGACCATTTTTTCATTTTTCAACCTAAAGCATATATAAAGTAATCTAACTAAAAAACCAAGTCAGATTATAAAATATTTAAAAAAAACTCTTTGTTATTCAACGGTTACTGATTTTGCTAAATTTCGAGGCTTATCAATATCACAATTTTTTAAAGAAGCGACATGATAGGCTAAAAGCTGCAACGGTATAGTTAAAAGAAAAGGTGTTAAAAAATTATCTGCCTTTGGTATCTCAAGAGTAAATCTTAAATTTTCACTAATTATATTTTTGCTTTCATTTGTTATAAGCAACACCTTGGCACCTCTAGCTATTACTTCCTGCATATTTGAAATCGTTTTTTCAAAGTATTTATCTCTTGGAGCTAGAATTACCACTGGCAAACCCTCTTCGATTAAAGCTAACGGACCATGTTTCATTTCACCAGCAGGATAACCTTCTGCATGCAAATATGATAATTCTTTAAGTTTTAATGCTCCTTCTAAAGAAATTGGAAAAGACAATCCACGACCTAAGAACATTACGCCTTTTGCTTTAACAAAATCCTTAGCAATAATTTTAATTTTATCTTCACATTTTAATGTTTCCGTTATTAGATTAGGAAGCTCTATAAGATCTTTTATTTTTTTAATATAATTTTCTTTACTTATTTCTTTTCTAAGTTTGGATATTTTAAGAACTAATATATATAAAACTAATAATTGACCTAAAAAGGCTTTTGTTGAAGCAACTCCAATTTCTGGACCCGCGTGAATTGGCAAAACAAAATCTGAGTTTCTTGCGATAGTGCTTTCTACAACATTGATAATAGAACATGTTTTAACATTATTTTTTTTACATAAGTCGAGAGCAGCGAAAGTATCGGCGGTTTCTCCCGATTGAGAAACGAAAATATATAAATTTTTTTTATTGAAATTAATTCTTCTATATCTAAATTCTGAAGCCATATCAATTTCGATTTGCAAATCAGTAAACTCTTCAAACCAATATTTGGCAGTCGCACAAGAATGATATGCAGTGCCACAACCAATTAAAATAATTTTATTTATTTCATCTGGTTTAATAGGAAAATTATAAATATTTATATCTTGTCTCAATAAATCAATATATTCTTTAATACATATCTTTGTTGTAATTTTTTGTTCATTAATTTCTTTTGACATAAAATCTTTATAATCACCTTTATCAGCTATATTCTCATCATTGGACAATATTAAGATTTCTTTATTTATTTTTTTATTTTTCGAATTATAAAATTCTATTTTTTCTTTGGTTAAAATGCACACATCTCCATCATCAAGATAAGTAATTTTATTTGTCATTGATTTTAATGCGTAAGAATCTGAACCCAAATAGTTTTCATTTAGTCCATATCCTACTGCTAGAGGACTTCCTCTTCTAGCGCCAACAACAATATTATCAAATTTTTTAAAAATAATACCAAGAGCAAAACTTCCATTAAGTATTTTTAAAGTTTTGTTAATTGAATCTATTAAATCAAAATTTTTTAAAAAATCAGTAAGAAGAAAAGTAATTACTTCAGTATCTGTTTGAGATTTAAACTTATAACCTTTTAATTCTAATTTTTTTTTTAGTTCATTAGAATTTTCTATAATACCATTATGAACAACAGAAACTTCATCGGAAGAATGTGGGTGTGCATTAGCTTGATTAGGTATGCCATGTGTTGCCCATCTAACATGACCTATGCCTAAAAAACCTTCGGATGGTTTTTTTAATAAAATTTTTTCTAGGTTATCAACTCTCCCAGCACATTTTTTTTCATCAATATGATTTTTTTGAAATAGTTGCTATTCCAGCAGAATCATAACCTCTATATTCTAATTTTTTTAAAGATTGAATAATATTTGATGTTACCGACTTATTACTAGCTATTCCTATTATTCCACACATTATTTTTTTTTATAATTTTTAATTTCAATTTGAGAAGATCTTGTTAGTGATAACGTTTTATTTTTAACATTTTTTGTTATAGTTGAGCCAGCACCTACTATAGCTCTTTTTCCAATTTTAATTGGAGCCACTAACGAGGAGTTAGATCCTATGAAAGCATCATCTAAAATTATTGTTTTATTTTTATTTTTTCCGTCATAGTTACATGTAATAGTTCCTGCTCCTATATTAACATTTTTACCTATGGTAGTATCACCAATGTAAGAAAGGTGATTAATTTTAGAATTTTTTCCTACTTTGCTTTTTTTCGTTTCAACAAAGTTGCCAACTCTAGATCCCTTTTCTAAATAAGAACCAGGTCTAATTCTAGAAAAAGGTCCTACTCTAACATTTTCCTTTAAAGTAGAATTTTCTATATGTGTAAATGGTAAAATTTCTACATTGTTTCCAATTATAGTTTTTTTTCCTATAACAACATATTGGTTTACAATTACATTTTTTCCAAATTTTGTATCATTTGATAAAAAGACAGTTTCTGGGGATTTTAGAGTTACACCCATTTTCATCGCACGATTCCTAAGATTTTCTTGGTTAATTTTTTCTTTTATAGCAATATTCTTTTTATTTATTTTTCTCATTGATATTTCTATTTACATTAATATAAACATTGTAATAAATCACAAAATATTTCTTTATAATACTTAACAAATGACTCAAAAATTAATAATTTTATTTGATTTAGACGGAACTCTCATAGATACAGCCCCAGATTTAGTTCTTGCACACAATCATGTAATGAAAAAATTTGGTTATAAGACAAAAACTGTAGACGAAATTAAATCTTTAGTTGGTATGGGTGCAAATTCAATGATGAGTAGAATTTTATGGAATACAGCAAAAGAGGAATTAAAAAAAATTAATGAAAAAAAAATAAAAGATAAAATGGTAACAGAATTTGTTAATTATTATGGAAATAATATTTTAGTAGAAAGTAAATTAATAAATGGAGTAAGAGAATTTTTAACATGGTGTCAAATAAATAAAATTTCTATGGGCGTTTGTACGAATAAACAGGAACATCTTGCTATAGATCTTTTAAAAAAGATTAAAATTTATAATTTTTTTGAATATGTGGCAGGATGTAATACTTTTGATTATAACAAACCAGATGCAAGGCATTTAACTTCGGTTGTAGAAATTATGGGTGGTGATCTTAAAAAAACTATAATGATTGGTGATAGTGAGGTAGATTCAAAATCAGCACAAAACGCCTCTCTTCCTTTTGTTTTATTAGAAAATGGTTATACAAGTGTGAAAAGTGCTGAGATGAAATATGACCACCTAATAAAAGATTTTAAAGACTTGGATAAAATAATTAAAAATTATTTATGATTGAAATAAAACTTTTTTTTGCTTTAGTTAGTTATTATTTTGTAATGTTCGCTACGCCTGGTCCTAACAATGCAATGCTGACTGCTTCTGGTATTAAATTTGGTTTTAAAAAAACTTTACCTCACTTGATAGGCATTCCTTTTGGTCATGTAATTCAAATAACTTTAGTATGTTTGGGTCTGGGTACATTATTTCAAAAATACCCTTTCGTTCAATTTTATCTCAAGTGGATTTGTTTTTTTTATTTGCTTTTTTTAGGATGGAAAATAATTGGATCTTTTTCAAATAATAAAAATGAAAATGGTAGACCTTTAAAATTGTATGAAGCTGCTTTATTTCAGTTTATAAATCCTAAAGCCTGGGTTGTTGCCTTGACGGCGTCTACAGCTTTTTTTCCACAAGATGAAAATTTTTTTGTTGCTACTTCATTTGTAGTTTTAACTGCACCATTTGTTTGCTTTCCTTCTATTTGTATATGGGTAATTTTTGGATCATCAATAAAATCAGTTATTAAAAATACTAAAGCTAAGAAGATTATTGAATATTTATTAGCTGTATTGTTGCTTATAACTGCTGTTATAATAGTAATAGATTAATATATGACATTATGCATTTTACAAAAAAAAATTCGTCTGAAAAAAGAGTAGATTTAAAAAATAAAATTAAAAGTAATAAAATATTAAAATTTCCTGGAGCCTACAATCCTCTTACAGCAAAAATCATTGCTGATTTAAATTTTGATGGAATTTACATTTCTGGCGCAGTAATGGCCAACGATTTAGGAATTCCTGATATAGGTCTAACCACCTTAAAGGAAGTTAGTTATAGATCAAACCAAATAAATAAAGTTACTGACCTGCCATCTATTGTTGATGGTGACACAGGTTTTGGGAATTGCGAAAAAACAATTGAAACTTTTGAAAAACTTGGACTTTCTGGATGTCATATTGAAGATCAAATTGAACAAAAAAGATGTGGTCATTTAGATAATAAAGAACTTATTTCTATTAATGAAATGGTTAAAAAAATTAATACGGCAGTAAAAGCAAGAAAAGATAATAATTTTTTAATAATAGCAAGAACTGATGCTAGAGATGTTGAAGGAATAGAAAAAACTATAGAACGTATTAAGGCTTATGAAGAAGCTGGCGCTGACATAATATTTCCTGAAGCTTTAGTAGATGAGAAAGAATTTGAATTAATAAGGAAGAAATCTAAAGTTAGTTTGTTAGCCAATATGACTGAATTTGGTAAATCTAAAATTTTATCATCAAAAGAATTAGAAAATCTTGGATATCAAATAATAATATACCCTGTTACCACACAAAGACTTGCTATGAAAAATGTAGAAGATGGATTAAGGGCCATTATGAGGGATGGACATCAAAATAATATTATAGATAAAATGCAAACACGTAAAAGATTGTATGAATTAGTTGAATATGAAAAATACAACACGACTAAAAAAAAAATTACAGATTTTAAAACTGACGGACATGATTAAAACATGAGTGATGATATCAAAAAGGGATTACTAGGAATTGTGGTAGACGAAACAACAATTTCTCAAGTAATGCCCGACATAAATTCTCTCACTTACAGAGGTTATGCTGTTCAAGATCTTTGTGAGAAATGTAGTTTTGAGGAGGTTGCTTATCTAATTCTAAATAAAGAGTTGCCAAACAAAAAGCAATTAAACAAATTTATAAAAAGTTTAGAAGAAAATAGAAATATTTCAATTAATTTAAGAGAAATTGTGAAGCACATGCCTAAAAAAGCACACCCTATGGATGTTGCTAGAACTGTTGTGAGTGTAATGGGACTTGAAGATAAAGAAGCAAATGACAATTCTCCAGAATCTAATATGAAAAAAGCAATAAGAATCTTTTCGAAAACACCGACAGCTATTGCTGCTTTTTTTAGAGCAAGAAAAGGTAAAAAAATTATACCTCCAAAAAAAGGTTTGAGTTTTTCTGAAAATTTTTTTTATATGTGCTTTGGATCAATACCCAGTAAAGAAATTATTAAAGCTTTCGGTGTATCTTTAATTTTATATGCAGAGCATAGTTTTAATGTATCTACCTTCACTGCTAGAACTATTGCAAGCAGTTTGTCAGATATACACAGTGCTATTACTGGAGCGATTGGAAGTTTAAAAGGTTCACTGCATGGTGGAGCTAACGAAGAAGTAATGCACATGATTAAAAAAATTAAAAAACCTGAAAACGCTCATAAATGGATCAATGACGCTCTTGATAATAAAGATGTGGTGATGGGTTTTGGACATAGAGTTTACAAAAAAGGTGATTCAAGAGTACCGACGATGGAAAAATATTTTAAAAAAGTTTCTAAAATAAAAAATGATAAAAAATTTTATAAGATCTATGATGTTGTTAAAAATGTGATGATTAAAAGAAAAGATATTTACCCTAATGTCGATTATCCTACTGGACCGACATATCATTTAATGGGTTTCGACACAGATTTCTTTACCCCAATATTTGTTCTATCAAGAATTACTGGGTGGTCTGCCCATATTATGGAGCAGCATGCTGCAAACAAATTGATTAGACCTCTTTCTAAATATAATGGCGAGAAACATCGTAAAGTAATCCTTCTCAACCAAAGATAAGATTATTTTCCTAGAATTTTATATTTTCCAAAAATTTTTACTGCGTTATTTTTCAGAATTAATATTATTAATTTCTTCACACATTATAATATTGGGAAAACCACTGATCGATAATGCAACTATTTTAATTGCTGCAGCTTGAACAAAAGTTCCTTCCATATATAAAAAGAAAGTAAATTAAATATTAGATTTCAAGAAAATGCTTCAGACCAATTACCTTTGGTTGAAGCTTTAGAATATTCAGTAGCTCTACCCTCAAAGAAATTCATATGCTCCACAGCATTAAGCATTGTGTCTAACCAAGTTAGAGGATTTTTATCAATTTTGTAGATTGGTTCGAGTCCAAGCTGAACTAATCTTCTATTGCCTATCCAGCGAATATACTGTTTAACTTCGTTCGATGTTAAGCCTGTAATAGGTCCCATTTCAAAAGCTAGATCTATAAAAGCATCTTCGTGAGAAATTATTGTTCTGCACGCTTCATAAATTTCTTTTTTTAACTGTGCGGTCCAAATTTTAGGATTTTCATCAATAAAAGTTTTAAATAATTTTATCATTGAATTACAATGCAAAGTTTCATCTCTAACTGACCAAGTTACAATCTGTCCCATGCCTTTCATTTTATTTTGTCTAGGAAAGTTTAATAAAATTGCAAAGCTAGCAAATAACTGAAGTCCTTCTGTGAATGCGCTAAAAACAGCAATTGTTTTTGCAATATCGTGATTTGATTTAACATCAAATCCTTGCATGTAATCATACTTATCCTTCATTTCTTTATATTTCATAAAAGCTGAATATTCAGATTCTGGCATACCTATAGTGTCAAGTAAGTGCGAGTATGCAGCAATATGAACCGTTTCCATTGATGCAAATGCTGACATCATCATTAATGTTTCAGTGGGTTTGAATACATTCATATAATGTCTTATGTAGCAATTGCTAACTTCAACGTCGGCTTGAGTAAAAAATCTAAATATTTGCGTTAATAAATTTTTTTCTGGTAGGCTTAAGTTTTTTTGCCAGTCTCTAACATCATCGCCAAGAGGAACCTCCTCGGGTAGCCAATGAATTCTTTGCTGTGTTAACCAAGCATCATAACACCAAGGGTATCTAAAAGGTTTATAAACTGGATTTCCTACTAACAAACCAGATTTTTTTTCAATAAGTTGATTATTTTCTAACTTTGTTATTGGCATGATAGACATTCTTCATAATCTTTACTTTCTCTCGATTCATTTTTTGTCGCATTTGTTGACAAACTGTTATTAATATTTTCAGCTCTTTGTATTGATTTAGATCTACAATAATAAAGACTTTTAAGCCCTTTTTTCCAAGCTTGAAAATGTACTTGATGTAAATCTTTTTTATGAACATCGGCTGGTAAAAAAATATTAATTGATTGCGCTTGTGAAATATATGGTGTTCTGTCAGCACCTAGTTCAATTATCCATCTTTGGTCTAATTCAAAAGCTGTTTTAAAAACATCTTTTTCATTTTGAGTTAAAAAATTAAGATGTTTGACAGAACCTTGGTTTGTAGTAATGCTAGACCACGTTTCTTCATCATTTTTTTTATATTTTTCTAATACTATTTTTAGATATCTATTTCTTACATTATATGATCCAGAAAGAGTTTTATGTGTATAGCTGTTAGCAGCCACAGGCTCTACTCCAGGAGATGCGCCGCCACAAATAATTGATATAGAGGCGGTTGGCGCGATTGCAGTTTTATTAGAAAATCTTTCTTGAAAACCATACTCTTCAGCATCTGGACATGGTCCTTTTTCTTTAGATAGTTTTTTAGAAGCTTGATCAACTTTAACTTCAATATGTTTAAAAATTTTATTGTTCCACGATTTGCTCATGACAGACTCCAAAGGAATAGAATTTTTTTGTAGAAATGAATGAAATCCCATCACTCCTAAACCTACACTTCTCTCTCTCATGGCTGCATATTTTGCGTTTTTGAATGATTCAGGAGCTCTATTTATAAAATCACTTAATACATTATCTAAAAATCTCATTACATCTTCAATAAAATTTGGCTCATCTTTCCATTCATCGTATGTTTCTAAATTTAATGATGACAAACAACAAACTGCGGTTCTTTCATTGCCGTCTTTGTCAATTCCTGTTGGTAAAGTAATTTCACTACAAAGGTTTGATGTTTTTACATTTAATCCAGCTAATTTGTGGTGCTGGGGTATAAGTCTATTCACTGTATCGATAAAAATAATATAAGGTTCGCCAGTTTCAACTCTAGCAGTAAGTAGTCGTATCCATAAGTTTCTTGCAGATATTACAGATTGAACTATTCCATCTTTAGGACTTTTTAATGCCCACTCAGAATTGGTTTCTACAGCTCTCATGAATGAATCACTAACTAATATACCGTGGTGTAAATTCAGTGCTTTTCTATTGGGATCTCCACCAGTAGGTCTTCTCATTTCAATAAATTCTTCAATCTCTGGATGGTCTATCGGTAAATAACATGCCGCGGAACCTCTCCTAAGTGAGCCTTGGCTAATGGCCATAGTTAAAGAATCCATAACCTTAATAAAAGGAATTATTCCAGATGTCTTGCCAACTCTTCCAATTTTTTCTCCTATTGATCTTAGGTTCCCCCAATAACTTCCTATACCTCCGCCTTTGGCTGCAAGCCAAACATTTTCACTCCATAAATCTAAAATTCCATTTAAACTATCAACAGCTTCATTTAAAAAACATGATATTGGTAAGCCTCTTTCAGTTCCTCCATTGGATAAAATTGGAGTGGCTGGCATAAACCATAAATTGCTTATATAATTATAAAGTCTTTGAGCATGCAAGTTGTCGTCAGCATATCTGCTTGCAACACGAGCAAATAAATCCTGAAAAGACTCGTTTTGTCCTAAGTATCTGTCACTTAAAGTGGCTCTGCCAAAATCAGTTAATTTTTCATCTTTGGATCTGTCAATTTTTATAGTTATTCCTTTGTCATTCTGAAAAAGCTCAGTTTGAGAACTTAATGAAAAAAGATCTGTTTTTTTTTTAGATTTATTGTTGTTGATGGGGTCAATTTGTTCGACAGCTTTCTCGATGGCTAATGATAGGTTTTTATTCATATATATTTATTTTACTTAAGTTTTGTATAAAAACAACTACATGTTGTGTATACAATGAGTTGATATACTACATGTTTTAGCAAATCAACAGAACAATATAAGAACATTAATATAATAGCAAGGATAAAATTAAAATACTGCTTAAAATCAAAAAATATAAGATAAGGAGCAATGTCTAATTTAGAGAAAATTATCATAAATCCGTTAGGGTTTAGAGAATATGACGCTAGATGGTTATATCAAAAGGACATTAATCTATTAGGAATAGAAATTCTAGGTAAAGGACTAGGTAGCCAAATTACAAAACATACCCAAAAAAAAAATCCACGCGTGATTGTGGGTCATGATTATAGATCATATAGCGAAGAAATAAAATCATCACTAAAAAAAGGTTTAATTTCTACCGGTTGTTTTGTTGAAGATATTGGCTTGTCATTATCACCAACAGTTTACTTTGCTCAATTTAATTTAAACGCAGATGCTGTCGCAATGGTTACGGCAAGTCATAATGAAAATGGTTGGACGGGCGTAAAAATGGGAATCCAAAAAGGCTTAACGCATGGTCCTAATGAAATGAAAGAGTTAAAAGAGATTACATTAAATAGAAATTTTATTACAGGCAAAGGAAATGAAAAAAAAATAACTAACTTTCAAAAAATATATAAAGAAGATTTAATTAATAAAAATAAAATTAACAAAAAAATCAAAGCAGTTGTTGCTTGTGGTAATGGAACAGCAGGACTTTTCGCTCCCGACATTTTAAGAGGTATAGGTTGTGAAGTAGTAGAGTTAGATTGCAAATTAGATTGGACTTTTCCTAAATACAATCCAAACCCTGAAGATCTTCAAATGCTACAAGCCATCAGCAAAGTTGTAAAAGAAAATAAAGCAGATATTGGTTTTGGTTTTGACGGGGATGGAGACCGTGTAGGAGTAATTGATGACAATGGCAATGAAATATTTTCAGATAAAATAGGATTATTAATTGCAAGAAACTTATCTACTAAACATAATGGATCAAAATTTGTAGTAGATGTAAAATCTACTGGTCTATATGCAAGAGATAAAGTTCTTTTAGAAAATAATTGTAAAACGATTTATTGGAAAACAGGTCACTCACATATTAAAAGGAAAGTTAATTCTGAAAAAGCCTTAGCAGGATTTGAAAAAAGTGGTCATTTTTTCTTTAATCAACCATTGGGTTATGGCTATGATGATGGAATAAATTCAGCAATTCATGTTTGTCATTTATTGAATAATAAAAATATAAAATTGCATGAAATAATAAATGAACTGCCGAATACATACCAAACTCCCACTATGGCACCGTTTTGCAAAGATGAGGTAAAATACAAGTTAGTAGATGATTTAGTTAAGCAGATTGAAAAAATTAAAAATAACAAAACTCAAATTGACAATCAAATAATTAAAGAAATTTTAACTGTTAACGGAATAAGATTTTCATTTGAAGATGGGTCATGGGGGTTAATTAGAGCATCATCAAATAAACCTTCGTTAGTAATAGTTACTGAAAGCCCAACTTCAGATATTAGAAAGAAAAGAATATTTGAGTTTATTGATGATATGTTGCAAAAAACTGGAAAAATTGGTGAATACGATCAAAAAATTTAAATTTGAAAATAGCGATATAAAAATACAGACCCCACAACAAATAAAAATGTACTAAATAATTTAGTTACCCTTTTTTTTTTAATTCTATGAACGGTGTTAGCACCTATTCTGGCCATAACAGTTGTTATTGGTATGAATATTAAAAAAGCTGGAATATTAATAAAACCGACACTCAATGGTAAATTAACTTTTAAAAATGAACCTGATAATAAAAAACCTAACGCTCCAAATAATGCTATTATAAAACCAATGGCTGCAGCGCTTCCAATAGCTCTATTAATTGAATAGCCAAAATATTTTAATATCGGAACATTCATAACAGCTCCACCTATACCCATTGGGGCAGAAATAAAACCTGAAAGAAAACCAAATACAATTCTTGGAAGTATGGCAAAATTAATCTTAATATCATCAACTCTATCTTTAAGAAATAAAAGATAGGTTCCAAACAGATAAACAATGATAGAAAAAAATAAAACTAAAGATTTTGTTGCCAGAAAAGCCGTAAGGGTGGTGCCAGATATAACCCCAAAAATTACAAATATTCCATAGGATTTAATTATTTTAAAATCGACTGAATCATGTTTCTTATGAGTAAAAACAGAAACAAAAGAAGTTGGTATAATAATTGCAAAAGACGTTCCCACAGCTAAGTGCATAAGGTATATTTTTTCTATACCCAAAGATTCAAATATAAAAAATAAAAAAGGAACAGTAATTAGACCTCCTCCTATTCCAAATAAGCCAGCAAAAAAGCCTACTGGTATTGCGGTAAGTATCATAAGAAAAGCAAAATAAAAATAGTCACTTGATAATATTAGATTAATCATAAGTTTTGATTAGCCTTTTCATTATTTTGAACAATTTCCATAATATGTTTTGCTTTTTTAAAATCAGAATCTCGTGCCATCATATTATCACTTAAATATCTTTTCCATTTTTTTGAACCAATTTGACCATGGTATAAACCAACGGTATGTCTCATAATATGATTTACTTTAGTTCCTTTTTTAACTTCTTTTTCCAAATATTGTAAAATGTTTTCTGCAATCTCTTGCCTTAATGGTGTTTTTTTAAAATTAAATATATCTTTTTCTATTTCAGTTAAAAAATATGGATTTTGATAAATTGCTCTTCCAATCATAACACCATCACAGAAATGTAAGTGTTTTTTAATATCACTAATTTTTGAAATTCCACCATTTATTATAATTTCTAGATTAGGATTTTCTTTTTTTAATAGCGTAAACCATTTCATAATTTAGCTTTGGTATATTTAAATTTTGTTTTGGTGACAATCCCTTAAGTATAGCTTTTCTTGCATGTAAAATAATAGTTTTACATCCTGCTTCTTTCATTTTAATAATAAAATCATTTAAATAATTAAAATCTTCAGTATCATCAAATCCTATTCTTGTTTTGGCAGTAACTGGAATTTTACATGAATTAATCATTTCACTAATACATTCAGCAACTAGATCTGGTTCCTTCATTAAACATGCCCCAAACATATTTTTTTGAACCTTTTTACTAGGGCAGCCAAGATTTATATTGATTTCGTCATAACCCATGTCTTCAGCTATTTTTGCAACTTCTGAAAGTTCTTTTTTGTCTGATCCACCTACTTGTAATGCTAGAGGTTTTTCTTCTGGGCTAAATTTTAAAATTTTATTTCTATCTCCATGAATAGCAGACTTGGTTGCTACCATCTCGGAATATAACATAACATTTTTACTTATTAATCTTAAAAAAAAGCGATCGTGTCTATCCGTGCAATCCATCATAGGTGCTACGGAAACTACTCTTTTCATAAACAAATGTTTGTATTATTTAAAAATAAATTTTTTTATTATTCTGTTTTATTATGAACGTTTACTGGATTTGCTTCTAAAGGTTTATCTTCCTGTTGAATTTCTTCAGATTGCGTTTCTTCAGGTTGCGTTTCTTCAGGTTGCGTTTCTTCAGATTTTTCATCTTCTTTTGTTAAATTTTCTTCATTACTAGAAGCTTCTATTTTTTCCGGCGGCATTCTTCTAACTCTTTTAGATGGCAAGATTGCTGCCCCACTTTTCGAAATTTCCCCTTTATAAATTTTGTCAAAATCATCATCTTGGTCAATTTCTAAATCTTCTGCTTCCTTAGGTTGATTTTGAATTTTTCTTAATTTGTTGATTGCAGTTTCTTCTATTGTTTTAAGTGAAACTTTTCCTTCACCAATTTCTCTTAATGCAAGTACTGTATTTTTGTCATTATCTTCAGGAACAAGCGGTTTATCTCCTGCGTTAAGTTGTGAAGTTCTTTCTTTGGCCAATAAAACTAAATCGTACTGACTATCTATTTTTGCTAAGCAATCTTCAACTGTAATTCGAGCCATAGGGTGAGCAATAACTAATGAAAAGTATGACCAAAATCAAGTTTTATTTTACTAAAACAGGCTTAATTTTACTTTTAAAAATTATAATTAAAATATTTGCTACAAATATGTATATAAAACTTATCATTGCTATAGTTTCTATTGAGTAACCCATATCAATAACAATACCAAACACCGCTGTGCCAAAAGCTGTAGAAAATACCATCATTGATGTTGTTACAGCCTTAATTGACCCTATAAATTTTACTCCATAAATTTCTGCCCAAGTTGATGATCCTAAAATATTAGCAAGTCCATTGGATATACCCATTAAACCAAGCAAAAAATATGACGAAATATAGTTATCAAAATAGAACAAAATTAACATTGCAAATAATGAAGGAATATTCATTAAGGGTAAAATTTTTCTACTGCTGAACTTGTCAACTATTGGTCCCGCAATAAATAAAGTTCCTACTGATAAAATTGCATAAAACATAAACGACTTTGCTATTACAAAATCATCCCAGTTTTTTGATTCTAAAATGAATGATTGATAAACAAAAACACCAGTATTAATTGCGGGCAAAGCTACCATTACTAGTGAAATTAAATAGAATTTAGGATCTAATATAACTTCTTTTCTTGTCCAGCTTTTAATATTATTTTTTTTAAAACTGTAATTTTTACCTTTACCCTCACCTTCATTTTCACGTGAGGCTAAGGTTATATTTTTAACTGTAAAAAAAGATAAAAATGGTAAAAATAAAAATATTAATAAAGCTATTGATATCCAAATACTTCTCCAAGAGTAAATAGAAAGAAGAAAAACAATAGATACAGGCATAATAAATTCAGCTAAGGATAATCCTAACCATGTTGAGCTAAGAGCTTTCCCTCTATTAAAATTAAAATATCTTGATATGCTAGTTGTTGCAGTGTGAGACATTAGTCCTTGTCCAGATAATCTTAAAAAAAAAATTCCAATAAATAATAAATAAATATTATTAACCAAAGAAAAAAAAATAGATGAAAAAAATAAGAGTAAAATAACAAAAAAAGAAAAATATATTAATTTAAAATCGTCAATTTTTTTTCCTATCCAAATTAAGGTAAAGCTGCTTATTAAAGTAGCAAAAGCATAAATTGTTCCAAATTCTCCATGGCTTATATTTAAATCAAACCTAATATTTGAATTAAACAATCCTATAAAAAAACTCTGTCCAAAACTTGAAAAAAATGTAAATATAAATCCAAAGATAACTATTTTAAAACTTTGTTTAATGTTTAACATTTAAAAAATATGAGTTGTAAAGTGTCCTTTATTGGTCTTGGTGTCATGGGTTTTCCTATGGCAGGTTATATATCAAAAGCAGGGCATAATGTAACTGTTTATAATAGAACAGGTTCAAAAGCTGATCGATGGACATCAAAGTATAAAGGTTTAAAAGTCGACACACCTGCAAAAGCTGCTGATGGAGCAGAATATATATTCACATGCGTTGGTAATGATAATGATTTAAGAGAAGTAACATTTGGCGACAATGGTATTTTCAAAACTATAAAAAAAAACGCTGTATACATTGATAACACAACAGCTTCAGCAGCGATTGCAAAAGAGATTTATAATTATTCAAGAAAAAATAACTTTGGTTTTTTAGATGCGCCAGTGTCTGGTGGACAAGCTGGTGCTGAAAATGGTGCATTAACTGTAATGATCGGCGGTGATCAGAAAATTTTTGATAAAGCTAAAGACAAGATTGCTTGCTACAGTAAAAAAATGAAACTACTTGGTGGCGCTGGATCTGGACAGCTAGCTAAAATGGTAAACCAAATTTGTATTGCAGGTTTAGTGCAGGGACTTTCGGAAGGAATTAATTTTGGAATGAAGGCTGGTTTGAATATGGTGGATGTCATTGAAGTTATATCCAAAGGTGCTGCGCAGTCTTGGCAAATGGACAATAGACACAAGACAATGATTGAGGGTAAATTTGATTTTGGATTTGCTGTTGATTGGATGAGAAAAGATTTAAAAATTGCATTAGAAGAAGCTAAAAAAAATAACTCTTTACTGCCTGTTACAGAAATAGTCGATAAATACTATGGTGAAATTCAGGAGACAGGTGGCAATAGATTAGACACTTCTAGTCTTATAAAAAGATTTAGAAAAAAATAAGTGCATAAAAATAAACCTATCTATTACGATGACCTTGATAAAATTTATTTAAAAATTTGGAACTTGCTGTCGAATGGTTTAGCAAATAGAGATTCCCCTTTACATATACCTGTATTCATAAGTGGTGATCAAAATAAATTTGACGGTAGGATTGTTGTGTTAAGAGGAATAGATCAAAAAGAAAAAAAAATATGGTTTCATAGTGATATTAGATCAAACAAAATAATAGTTTTAAAATCAAATTCTCAAGCCAGCCTATTGTTTTATGACAAAAATGAAAAAATCCAATTAAGGATCTGTGTTTCTTCAAAAATTAATTACGATAATGATATAACTAAAAAATCATGGAAAAGTACAGCACATATGAGCAGGCAATGTTATTTAGGAAACGTGGCTCCTGGTTCTTATACTTCAGAACCTACCTCAGGATTAACCCCTAATGTTGATAATTCAAAATATACAATAGAAGAAAGTGAAAGTGGTTACAAAAATTTTTGTGTTATTGAGGCTTATATTAAATCTATAGAATGGCTTTATTTGGCTTCCAAAGGTCACAGACGAGCCTATTTTAATTTAAATAATAATCAACTTGAAAAAAAATGGTTAGTTCCTTAATAGGCTAGATATTAAATAAATTTTAACCTATAAATAAAAGATGTCAATATCTACACCGATATGTAATTTTGGAGAACAATCTTATGATTTTAATCTAAAGTCTACCGAAGGTAATTTAATAAACTTAAATGATGTAAAAGGTAAAAATGGTTATTTAATAATGTTTATTTGTAACCATTGTCCCTACGTACAAGCAGTTATGAGCTTTTTGATAAATGACACTAAATACCTTGAGAGTATTGGTATAAAGTCAGTAGCTATAATGTCAAACGATACTAAAAACTACCCAGAAGACTCTTTTGAAAATATGAAAAAGTTTGCAAAAGAACATAATTTTTCATTTCCATATCTTTATGACGAGAGACAAGAAGTAGCAAAAAAATATTCAGCTGTTTGTACACCTGATTTTTTTGGTTACAATAAAAACTCTGAATTGCAATACAGAGGCAGAATTTTAGAAGCTAGAAAATTAAAACCAGTACATCCTGGAGATACTGAGCTAAAAAGAGCCATGAAATTAATTGCAGAAACTGGAAAAGGTCCTCAAGAACAATATCCAAGCATGGGTTGCAGTATAAAATGGTTTAAATAATGTTTCTTATAGTAACAAGAAACTTTCCTCCTGATGTGGGTGGAATACAGACTCTTATGTTTGGATTGGCAACGAGTTTAGTAAACCACGGACCGGTCAAAATTTTTACATACGAACATCCAAATTCAACATCTTTTGATAAAATTTCGTCTATGAGTATAGAAAGAATCAAGGGAATTAAACTTTTCAGAAAATATAGAAAAGCTATTTTAGTAAATCAATTTATTAATGAAAACCATAATATAAGAGCTTTAATTGTTGATCATTGGAAAAGCCTAGAATTAATTAAAACTGAAAATCTAAAAAAAATAAAAACTTTTTGTTTACTTCATTCCAAGGAAATTAATCATGATAAAAATTCATTTTTAAATAAAAGATCGATAAAAAGTACAAATAACGCTGATTATATAATTGCAAATTCAAATTTTACTAAAAATTTAGCGATAAAAGTTGGAATTGATTCAAAAAAAGTTAGCGTAATCTTTCCCGGCATTAATAAACCCAAAATATTAGATAATCAAATTTCCAGAAAAGCAAAAGATTTATTTAAAGAATCTTTTCCTAAAATTATCACTGTTTCAAGATTGGACAAAAGAAAAGGTCATGACAAAATTTTAATGTTAATTAAAAATTTGAAAACTAAATTTCCTAAAGTTAAGTATATTTCTATTGGGTTTGGTAAAGAGGAAAATAATTTGTTAAATCTTGCCAAGGAATTAAAATTGGAAAAAGAAGTTGTATTTCTAAAAGATGTGGATTTTAATCTTAAAAATGCTTTATTAGCTGAAGCTAATTTGTTTTTAATGCCATCAAGAATTGAAAAAAAATCTGTAGAAGGTTTTGGAATATCTTTTATAGAAGCAGCTTCACATGGAGTGGGATCGATTGGAGGTAAAGATGGAGGAGCTCCTGATGCAATAATTCATAACAAAACTGGACTTATTTGCGATGGAAATGATTTGAATTCTATTTATGATGCAGTATTAAATTTCTTTCAAGATGACAATTTTATTAAACTAGGTAAAAATGCTCTCGAATTTTCAAAAAATTTTCACTGGGACAAAGTTATAAAAAATTATTTAAAATTAATTAATTAATTGAATATTATCTTTTATCTGTAAATACACTTCTTTAGCTGTAAGTTTGTTTAAATCATTTACATTAATTGCTTTAAAATTTTCCGTTTCTATAGAAACTTTTTTTGCAGTTGTGTGAGGACCAAATAAAGTAACTCCTTTTTTCCCAAGGTGTGCTGCCATGTGAGCTGGACCGGTGTCGTTTGCTATCACAAAACTTGATTTTTTAATTAATCCAGCTAACTCCATAATACTTAAAGCCTTATTACTATTTAATATTATTGTAGCGTTTATTCTTTTAGCATCTTGAAGTTCAATAGATGATGGCGCTGTTACAATTTCAATATGGCTATGGTTTGATTTAATTAACTCAATCAATTCATTAAAATATGGCCATTTCTTTTTAGAAAGCTGTGGAGAACAAAATGGAAAAATTAAAATAAAACTACCTTTAAAATATTTATTAATTAGATTTTCTACATTAACATTTGCCCATGTGAAATCTGGTTTTAGCGCATGAATGGAATTAATATTTGATTTATTCAATTGAATTTTAAATCTTTCTAAGACAGGAAGATGATCAAAATCTTTTTTTTTCTCACCATTATTTAATGCAGTTTCAGTGCTACTCCATATACTATTTTTAATTAAAAAATTTCTATAAAATGACGTCCTTGAAGAATTTTGTAAGTCATAAATGTGTGAAAATTTAAACTTTTTTATTATTTTCTTGAGTTTTAATAAATATAAAAGATTCCATCTTGGAAGTCTTTTGTCAATAAGTACTGAATCTATATAAGGGCATTTACTTAAAAGTTCTGTGTATGATGATGTAGTTAGAATAAATACCTTTTTGTCAACATGGTGTTCTCTAATATCTTTAAGAACGCCACTTATTTGTGCTATATCACCTAATGAACCATGCTTTATTATTAAAATGTTTGACATAAGATATTTAAATTTAGTAAATCAATTTAACATATAAATGATAAACAAAGCTAAAAAAATCCTATCAGAAATATCAGTAGGCGAATTGCTGGACAAAATAAGCATTTTAGAAATTAAACTTAAAAAAATTACAGACAAAAATAACCTAGATGAAATTAACAAAGAACACAAAATTCTTAAGCTCGCTCAAAGTTCCAACATAAAGTTAGATGATGTGATTTCAAAACTTTTTGATGAATTAAAAGAAGTTAATTTAAATCTTTGGAATGTTGAAGATAAACTAAGAATATGTGAAAAAAATAAAGAATTTGATCAAAATTTTATTGAACTTGCTAGAGGGGTTTATAAAAATAACGACAAAAGGTCGAAAATTAAGTTTAAAATTAATAAAATCTTAGGCTCTAATATAATAGAAATAAAACAATACGTTAATTATTAGTTATAGTCATATTTTTTTTCTAAAATTTTGATGACGTTGTGAATAATAAAAGTCATAAATAAATAAATACTTCCAGCAACAATAAATACCTCTATGGGTTTAAAGGTAGTTGAAATTATGTGTTTTGCAACTCCTGTGAGATCTAATAATGTTACAGTGCTAGCTAAGGATGTTCCTTTTAACATTAAGACCATTTCATCTCCATAAGCAGGTAAAGATTGTTTAATCGCAATTGGTAATTTGATCTTAAAAAAAGTATTTATTTTGTTTAAACCTAATCCTTTCGCTGCTTCTAAAACTCCCTTATTAATTGTTTCAAAAGCTGATCTAAAAATTTCAGACGAATAAGCTCCAGTATTCAATGTAAAGGCAAGTATAGCACATGAATAAGGTTCTTTTAATATTAACCAAAGAAAAGATTCTCTAATCCACTCCACCTGTCCTAAACCAAAGTATATTATAAAAATTTGAACCAACAAGGGTGTG
>CAJQRF010000003.1 GCA_905612235.1 uncultured Pelagibacteraceae bacterium
AAAAAAAAAGCATTAAAGCAAATCAAAGCAGGCGATTTTTCACTTGAAGATGCTGATAAGAAATTAAAAGCCGATAAAGAAGTTGTCCTTGCGGCGGTAAAACAAGATGGCCATGCTCTTGAATATGCCAGCAAGAAATTAAAAGCAGATAAAAAGTTTATTCTTGATGTGGTAAAACAAACTGGATGGGCTCTTGAATACGCAGATAACAGTTTGAAGAAAGACAAACAGATTGTCTTAGAGGCAGTAAAAAATAGTGGTCATGCTCTTGAACACTCAGCTAACAGTTTCAAGAAAGATAAACAGGTTGTCTTAGAGGCAGTAAAAAACAATGGACAAGCTCTTCAATACGCAGATGATAGTTTTAAGAAAGACAAACAGATTGTCCTAGAGGCAGTAAAACAAGACGGTGGGACTCTTCAATACGCAAATGATAGTTTTAAGAAAGACAAACAGATTGTTCTAGAGGCAGTAAAAAACAATGGTCGAGCTCTTGAGCACGCAGGTAACAGTTTTAAGAAAGACAAACAGATTGTCTTAGAGGCAATCAAACAATATGGTGGTGCTCTAGAATTTGTTGATGATAGTTTTAAGAAAGACAAACAGGTTGTCTTAGAGGCAGTAAAAAATAGTGGTCATGCCCTAGATTTTGCAGATGATAGTTTCAAGGAAGATAAAGAGATTAAGTTAGAAGTAGTAAAACGAAATTTGGCATTATATTATGCAGAAAAAAATTCACAAAAAAATCCAGATATTTTAGCAATTGTTAATAAAGAACAAACTTCAGACAAAGAAAGAGTTAAGTTATTGGAAGCATTCAAATTTTTGGTTCAACAAATAGCAAAAGGATTGAAAAAAGATTTCGATATCGGTGAGGATGGAGCTCTAGATTACGACATACCAAGTAAAAAAAATTTTGAACTCGTAATTACAAGAGACAGCGAGGGTGAGAATGGACAGTATAATATTACATTAGACCTTCATGAGTATGATAGCGACCATTATGAACAAATTGCGTATAGCGGAGGGGGGTCTGAACTAAGTGACTTCGAAGGTATTATACAAGATTTCATAGCAAATGGTGGACGTATTGAAAAAATGTATCATTATTTTGTGAAAGAAAAAAAATAAAAACACGGTGTATTTATTGGCGCACTCTAAAGGAGATATTTATTCGCTCTATGAATTTTTTGACTTGGAAAAAGTTTTTGAGGATTTAAAATGAAGAAAAGAAAAGTTAGAAAAGGGAACAGATCAAAATTAGAAAGAAAGTTAGATGAAGTAAATCATACCATGGAATTAATTAGAACCATAATTCCTGTTATCATTTTAATAGTTCAGATAATTATTTTAATTAAACTATTCGGTTAATTAAATAAATGGATATATTTTCAAAAAGAACAAAAAGTGTTGATAATATTTATCATCATTATTTAGGTAATGAATTTAAGAAAGTTTTTGGAGAAAGTAAAAAAAGTAACTGTGGTTGGTTGGAACCACCAAAAAAACAAAATGAGGATCCAATAAAAGTTGCTATTGATTGTTTTATTCCAGAAAAGGAATATGGAAGAATATTAATGGATAAAAGTTTAGGTGAACTAGGATATAAACATAAATCAAATTCAAAAAAAGTAGGAATGAAGCCAGATTATTTTATCGAAAAACTAGGTTTAATATTTGAATTCGATGGTCCCATTCATTATCAAAGTACATTTAAAATTCTTAAAGATCAAATGAAGTACACAAATTTGAATTCAATTGAACTTAATGGCAAACCCAAAATTTTAAGAGTAATTAGAATTCCTTATTATTGGCAATTAACTAGAGATGTAGCAAAATATATGTTTGGTGACTTGATAAAACATTTTAGTGAACGTCTCACAAACTTGCCAAAAGAAGGTTTTTATAGTGATGAAAAATATTTTAAAGCAGTGTCAAAAATATATAAAAATATGTTTACTGGAAAACGAGCAACTTCAGAACTTGAAATCCCTGCTTGTGGTATACACGAAAGTACAGAGGGGCCATCACGATTTTCTTGGCAAGGGATAGATAAATTATTAACTGATTTTGAAAGAAAAGACGATTTAATAAAACCTCCAAAAAGCATTGAACATCAGTACATGTGGTGTCTAAAATATTGGCTTAGAGACATAGAAAAAGCAGGAAATAAAGATATGGAGTGGTTAATTTTACCTTTGAAAAAAGATGGTTCACCTTGGCATGAAAGATTTATGGATAGATACAATGAAAATATAAATTATAAGAAAGATGAATATTTACAAAACGTTTTTGCTAGAGATTACCATTCTATTGAACGTACAAAAAATATCTGAATTTAAAAAAATTATATATAATAATATAAAACTACTATATTTTTTATTTAACCGACATCTTTAATTTTGCAATTTTTTCTTCAACCTCATTTACCGCTTTAAAAATTTTTTGTTTTTCTTCATTGCTGATATTACTTCCTGCTTGACCTACTGGATCAATAGCTTCCTGAGTAATGTCCATTAAATTACCTATACGACCGCCAATATTTATTAAAACACTAGATATATTTTCATACTCATTAATTTTTCTAAGTTCGTATTCGAGTATGAAATTCAAATGATTTAAAAAAGGAGTACCAAGCTTCCTTTTTTGAAGTAGAACATCTAATTTAATGGCATCAGCAAGATGAATGTTATGATCTTTATCGTTTGCATCCCCACACTTTCTAAAATGAGATATTGATTTTCCTGTAGATTTTTTAACTTCTTCATCTTCAAGTTTTGGTATTACTTGGCTTAAAGTAAATTCAATTGATAGAGGTTTTCTAAGCTTTGTCATTTATTGAGATAAGATATCAAATTATTTAAAATTTAGATATTAAAAGTTGTATGGAAGTTGTACCTAAAAAATGTAAAATAAATAAAATTATGGCAAAAAAAATAACAGCTAAATTTAATGTTATTAGCAAGGTAGATAATAAAAGTTTACCACGCTTTGAACTTGATCATTCACCAAAGGAACATGCTAACTTTTTAAAAAAGAACAAACCCTGTCTAGGAAATTTTGTTTGGAGTGATTTTATATCTGATGAAGATGGATACGAAGACACTGAGATGACTGTAATAAACTCAACAGCAGAGTTAAAATATATTAAAACTAAAAAAAAGATGTATGCAATCATATTGTCAGGAAAAGTAGAAATAGAGTCTGAAAATAAAGCTCAATCTGAGAGATTTTTAGATAAAGATTGGTCTCAAGAATGGATAATTCCTTCTCTTACTTTTGAACCGCTCAAACCAGGAGATAAAACACACGCTGACATTTCTCAAGACATGGACAGAGATTTATATACATTAGAATGATAAAAAACGGTTAAAGGTTCTCTAATTTTTGTCACTATGTTTTTTTTTCTACTAAGTCAATTATATCTTTATCCTCAGTAAGTCTTTTACTAAGTAAGAGTAATGTATGTTTATTATTTTTAACTGCTTCTATTGCAATTTCTTTATCATCCAAAAAATTACTGTTAGCATCAGCAATTGCAAACCCGTCATTTTTAACAGCTGCTAACACAATTTCTCTATCTTTCTTAAAATCATCTGAAAGATTTTTTAAATTTAATCCATTTTCTTTAACAAGTTTTAAAGCTTCATCTTTATTCATAACTTAAATAAAATCTTTTCCTGTGTTTAAATACATACAATTTTCACAGCTTTTATTTATTTCTGGCACGCTGTCTGAGTCTAATGTTTTTTTCATTTCTATAATTTTATCATCTATCCAAGATGTGTCTGTTTTGTATGGAACCAAGGTTGTAGTAAAATTTAACTTATCATCAAATTTGTCATAACTTTTTTCTCCATTACAAACATAAAAATAAGCTATGTCAGATACTTTAAAATCCATCTTTCTTAAAATGTAAACATAAATATCCATCTGAATTTTATACCCAAAATGATAAATGTTACTTAAGTAAGGTTCTGTTTCTACTTTCACATTACTAGATTGAGCTTTGTAATCGACGACTACTAGTTCTTTTTTATCTTCATCAAGCCAAATATCATCAACGCCACCATGTATTTCTATATTGGTATTTTTATCGAGAAAAGAAATACCTCCTGTTAAGGCATTTCTCCAATGATCCATCTTTTCATGTTCAAATGGAATAAACTTAAGGTTATTTTTAACCACATAAGGATGTGGTTTTTTTTGTTTTCTTAATTCATCAAATTCTTTTTTAAGCAATTCATCTACAGCTGAATTTAGTGACCACCCTGGCATTCCAGGGTCTTTTAAACCTTTAACTCTTTCAAGGTAAAAGCATCTCTTGCAATCTAGAAAATTGCTAAATTTTGATCTACTTATTTTAAATTTCTCATTGGACCCTTTAGTATAAATGCTTCCTTTTCGGGTTCTTAATGGAGTAACTTCTGCTAACTCTCCTTTTGAATTTCTTTTTAGTCCCATAATTAATTAAAATATATTATAATTTATAAGATTTTATAGGATAAACTCGATTTAAACTCGATTTAAAAGAGATAAAACAAGATTTAGACAGGCATGAACAAAGAAAACGCAAGTAAACTCTGGAAAATCATACAGGAAGCTGGCGATTATTTAAAAGGACAGTTGCCTGATCACCCAAACCACCCTAAAGGTCGAAACCCATATGCTCATGTCGCGATATGCGTGAAATCAAAATTTAAAAAAAGCTATAAAGATATAGAAGATGAAAAATTTCAAGAAATTTTAGATTATATTGAAGTTTTAAAAAAAAACCCGACCTAAAAATTTATAAAGAACTTATTAATACTTCAGCAATTTTCTTTGCTTTGCCTTGATACTTTATTTTTTTTACATCATCTAAATTAGATGTATCATTGCCAACAACAATAAAACCAATCATTCCCATTCCTTTGTGGGGTGTACACCAATAGGCATAAATACCCGGAACTTCAAATTTATACTCTGTGTCTTTACTTAAAGCGGATCTAAACTTTCCTACTCCTGTTGGAACACCACCTTTAATAAACTCCACGTTATGACCGGGTTTTGTTGATTTCCAAAAAATAGTATCTCCAATATCAATTTTTACAATTTTTTTAGAAAAAACCATATTTTCTTTTGCTAATTTATTCAGCATCTCAATAGTTTGATCAGCAGCAAAAGCTGAGTGTGAAACAAACAAAATGAAAAATAGTGTAATTAGTATTTTCATAAATTAATTTATATTTATATTAATTGAATTAAATTATAAGCTTTAAGATTGTCACTGCGACATTAATTGAGGCCAATAAAACGTCTATTTCTCTTAGTGTTCAAACTATAATACATAAGAGCTAAAGTAATAATGGTTCCACCAATTATGGTATTAGTTGTTGGAATTTCATTGATCCCCAAAATAGGTAACCAAACCCAAAATATTCCTCCTAAAACTTCTGTTAAAGATAATAAAGTGAGGTCTGCAGCAGGTAAGTGCTTGGCTCCTATAGAGTAAAGTATCATTCCAGAACAAACCAAGGTTCCATGTAAAGCAGACAAAGATGAATTTCTAAATGTAGTAAAAAACCCGGTATCATTAAATGCTAAAACAATTAAAGAAATAGATGCGCAAAACAATCCAGCTACTGCTACTGTTGTAAAGGTTGGGGTGTTTTTTCTCCATCTTAAAGAAACAGAAAAAATTGAAAAACCGAATGATGATAAAAGACCAATTGCTAAACCAAATAGAGTTCCAATTTGGCGGCTAGTAAAAGCCATAAAAATTATACCTATTGCTGCAATAATAATTGCAGTCAAAGTAGTTCTTGAAACTTTTTCTTTAAGAAAAATATAACCTAGTATAGCTGTCATAAATGGCATGGCAGCTAACATCAAAAGTGTAACAGCTGCTGTGGTGTGAGTTATAGACCATATGAAACATATCATCGCAATTCCCAAGCTTATTCCGCCAATAATTCCTGAAGCTCCAATTTTTTTATAATTTTTAGTAAATGACTTTCCTTCTTTTACAAACAAATAAATATTTATTAATATAAAAATAGTAGAGCCTCTAAAAAAAAGATATTGCCATGGAACAGAGCGTGCATCTTCAATAAAACGGACTACTAAAGCACCAAAAGACCAAAACACTCCTGCTATTAAAACAATTAAAATTGCTGAATCAGTTTTATTTTTTTTCACACTATTTAATTTCTTCTTTTGGTCTTAACGAATGACCCGGAAGCCATTCTTCATTTCCTTCGGTATAATGTTCTTTTTTCCATATAGGAGACTTATGCTTAATCTCTTCTAATATGTATCTGCAAATTTTAAATGCCTCGTCCCTATGTCCAGAACTAACTGCTATTAATATACTTATTTCACCAACGGGAACATATCCTTTTGCATGTTCTAAAAAAATATTGGCACTTTTGTCAAATTTATTTTTTGCATCATTGCATATTGATTGAAATGATTTTATTACAGCTTGTTCATGAATATCGTAAGTGACAGCAATAACTTTTTTTCCACTATTTTCATCTCTTACTCTTCCAACAAAAATAGATTCAGCTCCATTTTTTTGAGAAAGAATAAGCTCTTTTGCTTTTTCCAAAGATATTTTTTCTTCTTCTGCTTTTACTATTGCTGTATGTAAAATCATTAACCACCGCCAATTGGAGGAATCATTGAAATTAATTCTTTATTTTTTAATTTATAGTTATCGTTAACAATCTCGTCTGCATCACTGAAAAAAGCAGCTGTTTTAGGTAAATTTTCTAAACTATTTTTTAAATGTTTTTCTGAAATTATTTTTCTTAAAGTACTTCTCAGGCTTTCTATATTTGAGTTATTTGGAAGTTCAATATTTAAAATTTCTTTATCACTTAACATTTTAGATGATCCGTAAAGTTTTAGTTTAATTTTCATTTAACCACCTGTTACGTTCATATGTCTAGGCACAAACTTTTCTTCTTTTTTTCCATCAATAATAAAATCATGACCTTTGGGTTTTCTTGCAATAGCTTCATATATAACGTCTTTTAAGGCTTGATTGTTTTCATTTTTTCTTAAAGGTTTTTTTAAATCTGCTTTGTCTTGCTGTCCTAAGCACATATACATTTCTCCAGTGCATGTGACTCTTACTCGATTACATAGTTCGCAAAAGTTATGTGTATTAGGTGTAATAAAACCAATTTTTTGATCTGTTTCGTGGCAATGCACATATGTTGCTGGACCTGCAGTTCTTAAAGAATCCTTTGTTATACTATATTTGGTTTGTATTAAGCTTTTAACTTCAGTTAATGGCATGTATTGGTTTACCCTTTTTTCTCCTATTTCACCCATTGGCATTACTTCAATAAAAGTTAAAGAAAATTTATTCTCACCACACCATTTAACTAAACTTAAAATTTCATCATCGTTAATTCCCTTTAAAGCTACAGTATTAATCTTAATTTTTAATCCAGCTTTTTTTGCAGCAAAAATTCCTTTAATAACTTTATTTAAATTCCCAATTCTAGTGATTTTTTTAAACTTATTTTCATTTAAGGAATCTAGCGAGATATTAATTCTTCTTACTCCACTTTTAAATAAATCTGCCGCATATCTATCTAACTGCGAGCCATTTGTGGTTAATGTTAATTCGTCTAATCCCTTACCCAATTTACTACCAAGGCTGTTAAATAATTGCATTATATTTTTTCTAACTAGAGGTTCTCCACCTGTGATCCTCAATTTTTTTACTCCAAGATCAACAAAGGTATTACAAAGCCTATCTAATTCTTCTAAGGATAAAACATCTTTTTTAGGTAAAAATTCCATATCTTCAGACATACAATACGTGCATCTAAAGTCACAACGATCTGTTACTGATACTCTTACGTATGATATTTTTCTCTTAAATGGATCTATCAACATAAATAAATTAAATCACAAAAATTATGATTTGTTAGTTGCTTTATTATATTTAATACTTTTGCAATTATATAATTTTGCTATTTTTTAGAACTATTAGCAACATAATATGATACAGCATCAATTTCTTCTGAAGTTAATAAGCCTTCCTCTCCAAATGCTGGCATTACTCCAAGCCCCTCAGTTACAACACCTTTTACTTGTTCTTCTGAAGGCTTTAAACTATCTAAATTTGGACCTATATCACCTTTTGAAGCGGCAGCCTTTAAAACATGACAAGCACCGCACATCGCTTTATTGTTATAAACCTCCAACCCTAAAGCCATTTTTTCTGAATCTGCTTTTAGATTTATCGTTAAGGAAAACGAAAATAATAAAACAACAATAAAAATTTTCATTACAGAAATTTAATAACTCTAAATTTTAAAACCTTTATACTGCTTTAATATTTACGCTATGATCTTTCCAACCGTTATGAGCGTAGCCTCTTCTATTTTCGTATCTTATCTCAGGTTGAGTCTTACCACCGCCAGAAGCCTTGCTTGCAAGATTGTAACTCCCGGGTGCTAAATTTGCTTCAAATACAAACTGTCTCCATGCGTATTTTCCAAGATCAGGGCCAACAAATTTCGCTTTCTTCCAGCTTTGCCCTCCATCAATTGAAACCTTAACACTTCTAATTTTTTTAGTTCCGCCCATAGCTACACCAACTATTTGAACATTTCCTGCTTTTACTGTACCAGTCTCATCTGTTGGTCTAGTTATCCAAGATTTTACAGGCATTTCCCAACATGAAGGATACTGTGAACCTTTTTTTCCAATCGGAGATATTCGATAACTTGATTTCATATATTTAACGGTTGACTCAGTTTTAGTAAAAGCAACTTGGCCAAGATGTTTAACATTGTTAATACCAAAATATCCTGGGGTAACCATTCTCAAAGGACCGCCATGTGCATTAGGCAAAGAAACTCCGTTCATTTCCCAAGCCAACATTGCGTCTTTATAAACTTTTTTCGGAACAGATCTTTCAACTTTAGCTTTTTTTGGATCTAAACCTGTGGGCTCATGATCAACACCCGCTGATGTCATAAAAACTGCATCACTATCAACGCCACCACATGCATCTACCACCACTTTCATAGGAACGCCTGTCCAAACAACACATGCTGCTGCTCCAGTTTTCCATTGAGATCCTCTAACTTCATGTGCAAAAAAACCTCTGCCATTTCCTGAACATTGTAATATCGTTGCCATTGTTGTGTGGCCTAATTTTTTCAATTGTGCCAAAGAAAAAGTTTTAGGATTCTTAACTCCTTTAATACTTACTTTCCAATTATTTCTATCTCCAATTTGTGTGTCGGACATAGTCGGCATATTATTTCTAATGTAAATATTTCTATTTGGAGTTATTAAACTTTCCCCAATTGCACTTCTATGTGTCTCAATACCTTTTTTAGAATGAACGATGAGAGCATCCCTATTTTTCCATTTAATAAAATCTGGTAAACCTTTTAAATCAGCATCTTCATGATTGGCTTTTGCAATTGATATTGGTAGTACCGATGTTGCGGCAGCTACCCCAACTAAAGTAACTGAACCTGTTAAAAAATTCCTTTTACTAGTATCAATCTTTTTTATAATTCTTTTTTTCATCAATCTCCTCCTGTTAGACCTTTAATATAAGCTTATTATAAATAATTAAGTATTAATTTCAATACAACAAAGGCGTTATTATATATAAACTTTCACTTTCTGATTGAAAAACAAAACTCTTAAACAATTCTCTTAAACAATTAGAGAGAAATAAAAAAAACAGCTATATCTATATAAATATAATGGTAGAAACAACTGAAGATAAAAAGAAATACAAACTTACACACAAACAAGTAGATAAAACTGTAGACTCTCCATGTATCCAAGTTTGCGCGTATGATGAAAAAGAAGAATTTTGTATTGGATGCTATAGAACTAAACAAGAATTACAAGATTGGTGGATTATGACTAGAGAACAAAAGCTAGAAGCATTAAAAAAACTTGAGAACGGTTATGAAGATTAAAGACAACTAGCTATTGGGAATTAAAGGCACCCATTCAATAATGTCACCTTTTTTAAATTTACCTTTTCCTTCAGGAAATATTCCCCAGCAATTTGCTTTGACAAATGATTTAATTTTATTTGATTGTTGTCCCGATAAAACCTCTAATTGCACTAACCCTTTGCTGTTAATTTTCACAAAACAACGAACAAAATGCGTAAAATTCTTTATCTTGAAATACTTATTGCTCAGTTTGGCTGTAGACTTATTTTCTATTTCCATGCCTAGACTTTTTCGAATCAATGGATAAACAAAAAAACGAAACCCTGCCGCTGCTGAAATAGGATTGCCAGGAAGACCAAAAAATAATTTATTATTATTTTTAAACTTTGATAACATTATGGGTCTGCCAGGTTTAATTGCTACTCCTTTAAAACATTTTTTAAAACTAAATTTATCTATGAGTGTTGAAATAAAATCAAATTTTCCAGCAGAAATAGCGCCTGAAGTTACAATTATATCTGTATCTGAATCTTTTAATTTTTTTAAAATTTTATTAAGCTTTTCTGGGTTGCTATCTTTTATAATTCCACCATCAATAATATTAAAATGTAAATTTTCTCCAAACGCTTTGAAATAATGGTTATTTGAATTACGCACTTGCCAAGGCAATATACTTTTAGATTTGAAGCTTATTATTTCGTTGCCTGTAGACAGGAAGGTTATTTTTGGTTTTTTTTTAACTTCAATATCTTTAATTCCAAGAGTTGTTAGTGCCATAATATGTTTTGGTTGAATAACCTCTCCTTTTTTAACTACCAAATCTTTTAGTTGATAATCTTCCCCAGCAAATCGTATGAATGAAAATTTTTTTACTTCTCTGTTGATTATAATATGAGTGGGCTTTCCTTTTGTTGGAAAGTATTTGGCTTTTTCAACAGCCAAAACTGAGTCAAATGGCTTAGGAACTAAACCGCCTGTCATAATTTCTATTACGGAATCTTTGAAATAACTTTTTATCTTAGGGTTGTCTCCTGCTGCGATAGTTTTAATAATTTTAAATTTTTTTGGTTTTTTTATTGAAGTTTTTTTTGTTTCTTTGGCTATTACAGCAAAACCATCAAATGCAGTGTTATTATGCAGAGGATTGACTGAGGGAGATCTAATATCAGAATCACAAATTCTATTTACTGAATTTAAAATAGAAATTTTTTCACTATTTATTTTTAAAGAAATTTTTTTTATTATATTTATAGCTTCTTTATACTGAATCATTTTAAAGATTTAATGTTTTTTTTATCTTGTCTGGAATTCCGTCTGGGTTAATCCATAGACCTTTTTTACCACCAGATTTTACTAACAATTTTGTATTAGTAATTTTTAAATTTGGCTCTACAATTTTTGAAAGATCATAAATAGCTAGTAGCGCTGAACTTACTCCCGATAAAGCTTCCATTTCTACACCTGTTTTAGAATTTGCTGAAACTAAACAATAAACAATGATTGAATATTTTTTTTCATCAATTTCTGTATGTAAAGAAATATGGTCTAAGGGTAATGGATGACAAAGAGGTATTAGTTCACTTGTTTTTTTTACACCATTAATTCCTGCAACTTCAGCAATAGAAAGTGGGTCACCTTTGGGCATTTTTTTAATTTTAATAAGTTCAATTACCTGTGATCCTAAGATTATTTCACCTGTAGCTAATGCTTTACGATGAGTTGCGTCTTTGCTGCTAACATCAACCATTTTGTAGCCAGATGTTGAAAATATCTTATTTAAAGAGTCTTCTATTTTATTATTTTTATTCATTTATTTTTAAGCTTAATTTTTTTGCAAACTCCAAATCTGCATCAGTATTTATGTTAAAAAATGGATCATATTTTTTAAATTTAAATTCTAAATTTTTTATACTATTCGTTTTTGTCCAGTCCTGAACTTTTCTAACTTTATTATTAACTAGGTCATTATGAAGTTTGTCATAAAGATCTAATGACCACAAACCAAAAATATTATGCTTACGACCGTGAGAACTTGCGCAAAGTATTAGAGATTCCTTTTTTTTTGACTCTTCAATAAATTTTGAAATAACAGCTTCAGGGAAAAAAGGAGTGTCACAAGGAAAAGTTGCAACCCAAGAACAATTAGGAGAATTTTCTTTCGCCCACTTCATTGCTGTAAGAATTCCTACCAAAGGTCCAAGCTGCCCATTAATGCAATCTTTTACTGTTATTAAATTATTTTTAGTAAAAAATTCATTTTCTTGATTTGTTATTATAATTAAATCTTTTAAATATTTTTTTACTTTTTGAATTGTGTAATCAATAAGTTTCATATTATTAAGTTCAAGAAAAAGTTTATCTTTTCCCATTCTTTTTGATTTGCCGCCAGCAAGGATTGCTCCAAGTATATTGTGTTCGTTCATAAAACAAATTATAAATGTTAAAGAAAATACAATAAACAAAATGATAGATAAAGAAATCATAAAAATAGCTTCCAACACAGAAAATCATGGTGTGCTTGATAATCACACTCATTTTTCAAAGCTTAAAAATGCTATCTGCGGCGATGAGATGAAAGTTTATTTATTAGTTAAAAATAATAAAATAATAAATTTTAAATACGAGTGTGAATCTTGCATTTACTGTCAAGCATCAGTGAGCCTTCTCTCAAAAAATGCAAAAAACAAATCCATTGAAAATATTAAAAATTTTGCTTTAACTGCAAAAAATTCTTTTAGTGTAAATTCTACATTTAATAATGATTGGAAAGATTTTAATAAAATAATAACCATTAATAATATTGCTAGAAAAGAATGTTTATTACTACCTATTAATGCTGCTGTAGATGCATTAAGTAACTAAATAATTATGAATTTAAGAAAAATAATTTGTTGGCCACCCTTATTAGCCGGTATAGGAGCTGGAGTAACTATAGTAATACTTGGATTCATTACTTACGAGTCTATTCTATCTGACACCAATTATGGTCTTTGGCTTTTTGCGTCTTTTGGATCTTCGGTAGTAATAGTTTTTGGTTATCCTGATAATGTTTTTGCGCAGCCTAAAAATTTATTTTTTGGCCATTTACTAACATCATTTATAGGTATTTTTTTTCTAACATTTTTTGAAGTAAATTTTATTACAATAGGTATAGCTGTTGGAATTGCAGTTATGCTTATGATTGCTTTAAAAATTACACACCCGCCTGCGGGAGGAAATCCTATAGCTGTTATGCTTGGTGGTGTTTCTTTTCAGTTTTTAATATTCCCTGTTATGGTGGGAGCAATAACAATTATTATTGGCGGCATAATCTACAATAGTTTAATTTTAAAAAGAAAATATCCAATTTCTTGGAAATAGTTATCTTATTTTTTTAAAAGATTGCTCAAATCTATCTCCTCTAATACTATTAAAATATGAATTCAAAATATCAAACTATAAAGTATAAAGGAAATAAACCATCGACTGTAAATGATTTGGTTTCTATTGAAGAACCTCTAGAAATGTCAGTGCGTTACAAAAAAAATAAAAAGTGGATAAATGATTCAATTTCAATAACGATGCGAACACCTAAATATGATGAAGATTTAATTGTAGGTTTGTTATTTTGTGAAGGAATTGTTAGTAAAATATCTGAAGTAGAACAAATAGAATTTTTGGGTGATGAGGTTGGTAAATTTAAAATTCAAAATAAAATTCAAATAACTTTAAATAATGGCGAAAACCTTGATATTAAACATCTTAGAAGAAATTTTTTAACAAATTCGAGTTGTGGCGTTTGTGGAAAAACGTCAATGGATTCATTAGAAATAATTTGTAAAACTAAAATAAACAAAGATAGTCCTAAAATTAAAAGTTCTCTAATAACTGAGGTTCCTAATATTTTAAGACAAAACCAGTCAGAATTTTCAAAAACAGGAGGAATACATGCAAGCGCACTTTTTAATACCGATGGAAAGCCTTTGGTAATTAGAGAGGATGTTGGTAGACATAACGCTTTGGACAAAGTAATTGGTCACAGTTTTAAAAATTCTATTTTTGATACAAGGAATCAATTTATAGCTTGTTCAGGTAGGTTAAGTTTTGAATTAGTCCAAAAAAGCCTAATGGCAAATATTGGCTTGTTAATGGGCGTGGGTGCGCCAACAAGTCTTGCTATAGACTTGGCAAAACGGTCTGATATGACATTAATTGGTTTTGTTAAATCAGATAGTTTTAATATATATTGTGGTGAAAATAGAATTTTAAAAATAAATTAATATGTCAAAAAATATAAGCAAACTCTCTGGAAGAAAAGGCCTTAAAAATAATCTCTTTCAACGAATGATTGATATAACGAGCAAATCTAAAAACGGTAAAGATATTAAACAACTAGCTGATGAATATAATGTTGGAATGTCAACTATACACGGTGCGGAAAGTTTTTATGAATTTTTAAGACCTGAGCATAAAGAAAAAAAAGCCTGGGTATGCAATGGCAGTGCATGTATGTGTGCTGGAAATCAAGATGCACTTAAAGAAAAGTTAGTTGATAAATTAGGTAAAGATAAAGTTGGAGAAATGTTTTGTTTAGGTCATTGTTACGAAAATACAGCTTTTCATTACAATGGTTACAATTACTCAGGAAAAGACATTGATCAAATTGATGAAATTATAAAAGGGAAAAAGATAAATGAAAAAAATATTAATTCAGTAAGTCATGCAACAACAAGCATATTGATGGGTGAGGACTTGTCTTCTATTGAAAAATTTAAAGATTTGCTATTACAAACTTTAAAAAAAGATAAACAAGATACTCTTAAAACTATAACTGAATCAAACCTTTGTGGTAGAGGTGGAGCAGGTTTTCCAACTGGAATGAAATGGAATTTTTGTAGCAAAGAAAAAGAGAAAAAAAAATATGTGATATGTAATGCAGACGAAGGAGACTCGGGCGCTTTTTCTGATAGATATCTCTTGGAAGACCAACCTCTTAAAGTTCTATTTGGAATGATTGCTTGTGCTTATATTATAGGAAGCGACGAAGGTGTCCTTTATATTAGAGGCGAATATCCAAAATCAATCGAGATCATTAATGGCACAATCAACGAATTAAAAAAATTAAATCTTCTAGGTAAAAATATTTTAGGTACTGATTTTTCTTGTGATTTATATATTTGTATTGGTCAAGGCGCCTACATATGTGGAGAAGAAACTGCTTTGATAGCATCTATTGAAGGAAGAAGAGCTGAAGTTGATGTTCGTCCACCTTTTCCAACAGTTGAAGGATTATATAAAAAACCAACTGTAGTTAACAACGTGGAAACTTTGGCGGCAATAGCTTCTATACTAAAACATGGAGCTAAGTCTTTTTCATCTATAGGCAATATCAAATCCGCAGGAACTAAACTTGTGTGTTTAGATAGTTTATTTAAAAATCCTGGTGTTTATGAAATGGATATGGGAACTCCTATGAAAAAAATAATTTACGATATTGGTGGTGGGTTTATTGAACCTGTAAAAGCTTTGCAAGTTGGAGGGCCATTAGGTGGTGTAATTCCAATCGAAGAAGTTGAAAAACTAAATTTAGATTTTCAAGAATTTACTAAAGCTGGTTTTATGCTGGGGCATGGCAGTATTGTGAGTATTCCAAAAAGTTTTAATATGATCGAGTACATACATCATTTATTTAAATTTACTGCAGAGGAATCTTGTGGAAAATGCTTTCCTGGAAGGCTTGGCTCTTATCGAGGTAAAGAAATGTTTGATCAAGCTGTTAATAAAACGAATAAAATTCCAATGAAGCTTTTAAATGAACTTCTTGTTACTATGCAAAAAGGTAGTTTATGTGCTCTTTGTGGAGCTATTCCGGTGCCTATTCAAAACATATTAAAATATTTTACCCATGAATTTAAAACTGATATAAACCAGGAAGCTTAGAGGAATAATGAAAAACGGAAAAAACGGATCAAATGGAAGAGGCCATAAATTTGCATATATTAATGGTGTGGCGCACGAAATTAAATCAGATCATACTTCTGTTTTAAAGTTTGTTAAGGAGCATATTAGTGAAAAAGAAATTCCTAGCTTGTGTGATGACCCAAATTTAGCTCCTTATGGTGCATGCAGAGTTTGTTCAGTTGATGTTGCTCTTAAAAAAGATGGACCAACAAGAACGGTGGCTTCGTGCCATACGCCGGTAACTGAAGGGTCTTATATAATTACTCAAAATGAAGATTTAACAAAGCTTAGAAAAAATATTGTAGAACTTGTTCTTACTGATCATCCAATGACATGTTCGACATGTGAAGTAAATAATAACTGTGAATTGCAAACAGTTGCTAATGATTTAAATATTAATAACCACAGATATAACAAACCTAAACAAAATAAAGGAACCCCTAAAGATACTTCTCACGCATATATGAGAATGAATTTAGATAACTGTATTAATTGTGGTCGTTGCGTGAGAGCATGTGACGAAATTCAAGGTTCATTTGTTTTAACAATGAGTGGAAGAGGCTTTGATTCCAAAATTACAACGGATAATGATTTAATGTTTGGTGACTCTTCTTGTGTTTCTTGTGGAGCTTGCGCACATACTTGTCCAACTGACGCTATATCAGATGTTTTTGCATCTAAATCAGCTGACTATGATGAAAAAGTTAGAACAACTTGTTCTTATTGCGGAGTGGGATGTAATTTAGAAGCATCAATAAAAAATGGTAAGGTTATTTCAATAGATACTCCCAAACAAACTGAAGTGAATGCAGGTCATACCTGTTTAAAAGGTAGATATGCGTTTGGGTTTTATGATCATGCAGACAGATTAAGAAATCCTTTAATAAAAAGAAACGGAAAGTTTGAAAAAGCATCGTGGGATGAAGCTTATGATTTCATTAAAAATAAACTAGAAAAAATAATAAAAGAAAACGGACCTGATGCTATTGCGGGCATTTCATCAGCAAGATGTACTAATGAAGAAAATTATGTTTTTCAAAAAATGATTAGAGCTGCAATAGGAACAAATAATATCGATTGTTGTGCTAGAATTTGTCATTCACCAACGGCTTGGGGTATGCAACAAACGTTTGGAACAGGCGCCGCAACAAACTCGACGGAAGACATTTATCATGCAGATCTATTTTTGATAATTGGTGCAAATCCAACAAATGCACACCCTGTGACTGGATCAAAGATTAAACAACAAGTAATGAAAGGTAAAAAACTTATAGTTTTAGACCCTGTAACAACTGATGTTGCTAAATTAGCAGATTATCATATTAAGCTAAGACCTGGAACAAATGTGGCGGTTTTAAATATGATGTTATATTTCATCATAGAATCCAAATTACATAAAGAAGATTTTATTTTAAGTAGAACAGAAGGTTTTGAAAAATTTGTTAAAGAAATTAAAAAATTAGATATTGATCACTTAGCTAAAGTAGCTGGAGTTGATAAACAACAAGTAAAAGACGCTGCAATAGCTTATGCAACTGCGAAAAACTCAATGGAATTTCATGGTTTAGGAGTCACTGAGCAACAGCAAGGATCAAAAACTGTAATGTTAATTGCAGATCTTGCTATGATAACTGGAAATATTGGAAGACCAGGCGTTGGTGTAAATCCGTTAAGAGGTCAAAATAATGTTCAAGGGGCAGCTGATATGGGTTGCCAACCACATCAAGGAGCTGGGTATTTTCCTGTCGCAGATGAAAAGATTCAAAATTTTTATACTGAAAAATATGGTGTTGTTCACCCAACAAAAGCTGGATTAAAAATTCCAGAAATTTTTGATGCAGCAATTAGCAAAGAAGTAAAAGCTGTATGGATTATTGGTGAGGACGTAGTACAAACAGATCCCAATAGCGCCCACGTTGCTAAAGCTATGAATTCATTAGACTTACTAGTTGTTCAAGAAATATTTATGAGCGAAACTGCAAAACATGCAGATGTGGTTTTGCCTGGAACAACTTTCTTAGAAAAAGATGGCACCTTCACGAATACTGAAAGAAGAGTTCAAAGAGTTAATAGAGCAGTAGAACCTCTTCCAGGAACAAAACCAGATGGAGTTATTGTAACAGAAATGATGCAGAAACTTGGCTACAATCAACCAATATATGATGCTGATCAAGTCTTAGCTGAAATTGCAGATGTAGTTCCTTTCTTTAAAGGGATTACACGAGAAAGACTTGGAAAATTAGGATTACAATGGCCGGTAAAAGAAGATGGCACAGATACAAAAATTTTACACCAAAAAGAATTTAAAATAGGAAAAGGTAGACTTAAGTATTTTGACTGGAAAGAGAGTGCAGAGATAGAAGAAAATAAAAAAGACTATCCGTTAATACTAACTACAAGTCGAGTGTTGGCACACTACAATGCGTCCACCATGACGAAAAGAACCAAAAATATTAAAATTGTAGATGAAGACATTTTATTACTTCATCCAAAAGATGCAGAAAGTAGAGAATTAAATACTGGTGATATAGCAAGGCTTTACTCAGGAAGAGGCGAAGTATCTTTGAAAGTTGAAGTTACTGATAGAGTTAAAGAAGGCGTGGTATTTACCACTTTCCATTTCCCAGAACATATGGTCAATATGGTGACAGGTCATGGAAAAGATGAAGAAACAATGTGTGCAGAATATAAGGTTTCTTCAGTAGAAGTACAAAAAATATCAAATCAATTTAAAACAGAAGTTTCAACCGAAAAAGAAGTTGAAATAATAAAAGAAGCTTCAATTTAGATTTTTTATTTCTCTAACAGTTCATTAATATTTTTATCTAACTGTAATTCAAAATTTTTATCATTTCCTGGATTTGCAGAGCAATGCCCAAAATGAGAATCTATGGGTTTTAAAACAGAATTTGCAATATATTTAGCTTCGATTTCATTATCTTTAGTTCTAAAGTATAAATCTTGATTACAAGGCATCAAAATTGTTCGAGCTTTAATTGATTTTAATGCTTTTTTAAAATCATTATTATAAATTGGTCCATCACTAATATCTGTAGCTTGCCAGGTTTTAATTTTAGCTAATAAGTTATTTGCATCCCAGTTTTTAACATGGTCATCTTCCCAATCTTTAAGTAGTTCTTCTGCTGTTTCAAATCCTAGTTTTTTAAAAAGCTTTTCTCTAAAAAAATCCTGTGAAAATGCCCAACCAGCGTATACTCTACCAAAAGCTTTTAGCCCTACAATTGGAGGTGACTTGTAGTTCCCATTATTCCAATTTTTATCTGCAATAAGCGCGGCTTTAACACCTTCTAAAAAAACATGATTATGTATAGACGTCTTTGCTGCGGCACAAAATGGTAGAATGGATTTAACCATATCAGGAAATTGAGCTGCCCATTGATAGGCTTGGCAGCCAGCCATTGACCAGCCAGTTACTAAAGCAATTTTGTTTATTTTTAACTTTTGAGTGATTAGTTTTTGTTGACAGCTAATATTATCCCACAGTGTTATGTCAGGAAAACGTGGTCCGTCTTGAAGATTTTTACTATTGTTGGGTGATGACGAAAAACCATTTCCAAACATATCTATTGAAATAATAAAATATTTATTTGGATCAATAGCTCTATCTGGTCCAAAAAACCCTTCGTTTCTCTTATGCGTACCAGTATAGAAAGTAGGGAGAACTATAACATTATCTGAAGTTTTATTTAAAGTTCCGTATGTTTTATAAGTTAACTTTGCAGATTTTAAAATTTTTCCCGAAAGAAGCTTTACATCTCCTAAATCAAAAGTCTCATAATCTTTCATTAATACAATCTAAGATATTCTTTTACTTCCCAGTCAGTGACTGCCTGATGATAACGTTCCCATTCATCATTTTTATAAGCAAGTAAAGATTTTTTCATAACGGGTCCTAAAACCTCATCAGATAGTTTGTCATTTTTTAAAGCTTCAATAGCTATTAGTAAATTTCTTGGTAGTTTTTTAATTCCAAGTTTTTTAAATTCACTTTCAGTCATGTTGTATAAGTCCTGATCAGTTGCTTCTCCTGGATGAATTTTTTTTTCTATTCCTTCAACTGCTGCAAAAATTGTCATAGAAAGCGCTAAATAAACATTCATAGTCATATCTGCAGCTCTATTTTCAATACAATATCTGTTTTGCGGTAAACGAAATTGCGCTGATCTGTTGTTGTGACCATAAGTAATGTTGGTTGGTGCCCAAGTAACAGTGCCGCCCTCAAACCCTCCAACTCGTGGAACTAATCCGTTGTAAGAGTTAACCGTAGAACATGTAATAGAAGTTAGAGCTTCTGAATGCTTCATTAATCCACCAACTGCAAATAAAGATTCTTTAGACCACTTATTCCCTTCATTAAAAATATTTTTTCCATTTTTATCATGCATTGAAAAATTAATATGAGCTCCAGATCTCCAGTCGCCTATTGTTGGTTTTGGCATAAAGGTAATGAACATATTATTTTTTTTAGCTATTTCTTTTAAAAGAATTCTAAGAAAAACTAATCTATCTGCCATCTCCAAGAGGTTAGTGTAGTGAAAATCAAGTTCAAATTGAGAGTAAGCGCCTTCTGCAACGACATCATGTACCATCCAACCTAGGTCATTTAAAATGTCTATCAGCTCTTTTAAAAAATGCATTGAATCTAATGTATGCTCCACATCGTAACCAAAAGCTTGTCGTCTAGGTCTAATTCCTTTAGCTGGATCATTGTCAATAGCTTTGACAGGGTTTCCATTTTCATCATATTTCATGGCAATAAATTCTGGTTCTATACCAGCCATTCCTATGTAACCCGAATCTTGGGCTTTTTGCATAGCTCTCTTTAATGCTTGTCGAGGACAAACGTTATAAGGTTTGTCTTCCCAAAAAAGATCAGCAAATATTATTGCGGTAGTTTTATCCCAAGGGCAGATATAAACTGAATCTAAGTCAGGCAACATTACCTGATCAGAATCTGCAGGCGTAAGTTCAGGCACAAAAGAAATAGAGTGCACTGCAAACTGTGGTCCTTTTCCCAAACATAAGGGTTCAAAATCACTCATTGGAACAGGTTTTGATTTTGGAATACCATGTAGATCAATCCAGCTTGATAAAATATATTTTACACCTGCACTTTTTAATTTTTTGTGTACTTCAGGTATTTTTTTTCTGTTGCGTTCAACCGCTTCTTCAAAAGATTCATAATAAATTTTATTATTTTTAGACATAATTATTTATCTACTGGCGACATATCCTCAGGATCAATCCCAGGAACAAAAGTTATACCTGCTTTTTGTTTCCAATCATGTGGGTAAGCTGCATAAAATATTACACATTTTTCGTCACATTCGTAGGCAATGTGATTATCTTTTGGAATATAAAGAACATCTCCTGGGTTGCAAATATAGGACTGTCCATCACAAGTCAGACGAAAAGTTCCTTCCATACAATAAATAATTTCATCGCAAGTCAAATCCCATGGTACAGAAACTTTATTTAAAAAATTTAAACCTCCACACATGGTATTGCTAACTTTGCTAGTTACAAATGGTTTAATATAACTTTTTCCTGGTTCTAATGTATGTAGTCTATTTTCAATATCTTTAAATTTATATAATTGTGGTTTTTTTGACATTATTATTTCCTTTCTATTTATAGTTTTAATGGTGCATTTAATTCTACTTTATATCCATCTGGATCTTCACAAAAAGCAATAACTCTAGTTCCATGTTTCATTGGTCCAGGTGCTCGAGTTATTTTTACACCTAACTTAGATAGATCATCACAGGCTTTATATACATCTCTTGTTTCTATACATATATGCCCCCAACCATTACCTTTGTCATAATTTTCTTTTTGTTCCCAATTATGGGTAAGTTCTAAACAAGGAGATTCTGTTTCAAGACCATAACCTATAAATACATTGGTAAATTTACCATCTGGATAATCTGTCTTTCTTAAAATTTTCATTCCTAAAGTTTTACAATAAAAGTTAAAGGAGGCTTCTAAATCCCTAACTCTAATCATTGTGTGTGCTATTCTATAGCCATCATCATTTTCCTCTTTGGACATTTTTTTTTCCTTTCATAGTTGAACTTATTATAAGTTTTTGAAATGCCCTAACACTTGTTTCCCAGTGTGGGGACAGAAGTCCACCTTGCTCAGAGGCGGGGGACGAACGACCTTCTTGCAATCTCTCACATATTTCATGATCTTCTTTGTGAACACTCCACCAAATTTTTTTTTGTAAATCAATTTCTTTTTTTGTCATGTCTTTACCTTCGGTAGTATAAATTATTCTTTTTTGAGTAGTCAATCCTGGACTTATAGGCACATTTAAATAAACGCCAATTTGATTAGGAACATAGGTTCCAATAATAAAATTAGGAAATAAAGATAAATACCTAGAACTTACAGACAAAGTATTACTATCTTTATTTTCTTCTTTTACGTCCACGCCACTACCTAAACATAATCCATCTACAATTGTGTAATGATCTTTTAATGGTTGTTTAGTTGTTGTCTTGTGTACAAACTGAACATGATATGGTTCAATAAAATTTTCAATAAGAAATTTCCAATTTGAATTAATTTTACCAAAATCTAATGTAGCAACTTTTTTTATTTTTTTAAGATTAATATCTTTAAATTTATTTATAAGTGGTTTTGCATATTCTTCAAATTTTTTTGCTTTTCCATTCAAATTAATAAAAATCCAATCGTGCCAAATATGAATACGAATTGGTTTAAGTCCATGTTCTGAGCTGTTAAATCCCTTTGGTTTATGATTGTTTGTTCCACCAAAGTGCGGGGAAGCCTTTAAATTTCCATCTAGATCATACGACCAAGAATGGTAAGGGCATTGAATAATTTTTCCCACATTTTTTTTTTCATCTACTAACTTAAGACATCGATGACTACAAACATTATGGAATGCATTAATTTTATTTTTATTATTTTTTGTAAGCAGTATAGGTTTGCTGGCAATTAAAATTGGGCAAACGTCTCCTGATTTTAATAATTCATGGACAAATCCAACAAATAACCATCCATTAGATAAAACTGTATTGCATTCATTTTCCCAAAATTGCTGATCTGTGTAAGATCTTGCAGTTAGACCATGTATTGACTTGCCATTTTTAGCCATTTTAAATCCTCTAAATTTTATTCAAATCTAATTGCGATTTTTGAATTAATCAATAATAATAAAATAATGAAAACTTTGGGGGATATAAACAATCAAAACTGTGGAAAAGAGATGAAATAATATCACAAACTGACCCTAATACCCCGGGAGGAGAATGCTTAAGGCAATACTGGCATCCTGTTGTTCTAACTTCAGGAGTAAACACTAATCCATTGCAAATACGTATTCTTGGTTAAAATTATTCATTGAAAACAAACCACTAGTAAATCAAATTGATAAAAAATTAGGTTATTAATCATCCTAAAATTCTATTTAATTATAAAACATATGGTTCTGGTCGTTTATTATTTTCTAAAACTCTTTCAATAGCAAAACATGATAAATCGATAGATTGATATGAGCCTGTTGTAATTAATTCTGTTAAAGCCCTTCCAATGCCGGGAGCCTGCATTAACCCTCTTCCTGTAAATCCTGTGGCCATAAAAAGATTTTCATACTTGGGGTGTTTTCCTACTACTGCATTATTATCAAGTTTGTTGCAATCATAATACCCAGCCCATCCGCCTGTTAGTTTAAGTTCTTCAAAGGCTGGTATTCTTTTTGCTAAGGCAGGCCAAACTAATTCTTCAAAATCATTCCATTCAGGTTCTAAATCTTCCGCATCAAATTTTGAAATTGGTGATCCTGCCAGATATTCATTGCCTTCTGGTCTCCAATATACTCCAGTTGTTAAATCTCCAGTTAATGGCATTTTAGGAATATGTTTAGGACATTTTATTCTAAACACTGTATGTTTTTGTGGGACCACAGGGATATCAGATAACAGCTCATTGGTCCAACATCCTGCTGCGGATATGATTGTTTTTGCATTTATTTCTTTTATAGATTTTACTTCACCTTTAACAAATTCAGCGCCCAACTCAATTGCTTTACTTTTTAAAGCGTTGTGAAATAAATAAGGATCAATCCAACCTTCAATTTTACTATCTGTATAGGTGGCTGTTTCTATTCCTTCGCTACTTACATAAGGAAATATTTTGGATAATTCTTCACCTTTAATATTTTTGGTGCCAGCCTCGCACTCTTTATGGTTTTTTAATGCCTCATACTGTTCTTTAGCGTGCTCAGGACCAAATAATAAAAGATATCCATTAGGAACCACACTTGCTGTTGGGTTTGGATTTTTTTCTGTCTTAAGCAAATTAGGTATTTGAAAAATAAAATCCTTTGCAAATTTACCAAGTAAAATATTTTCTTTTTGGAAAAATTGTCTTCTAAAGCCTCCCAGTGATAATGGGAAAGATGCTTTTTTGTAAGTTGGATCGCGTTCAATTACTTTTACTTTTCTGCCAGCCTTAGATAAAAAGTATGCGGAGGAAACTCCTATTATTCCTCCTCCGATAATCACAACATCATCCATATAGCTCTATTATAAAATATTGGTAGCTAATTAAGAAGAAGAATATTCAAATTCAAAACGAAAGCGAAAACTAGCCAAGCAAGATACGGAACCATTAAGAAAGAACTTAACTTATTAATAGGATAATATAATTTCATTAACCACAAAACTAGAAGCAAAATTGCAACTACTACTAGCAATGCTAGAAAAATTTGATGTAAGGCAAAAAAGACTACACTCCAACTCGCGTTAACTAATAGATGAACAAAATAAATATATATTATTTTTTCACTTTTTTTTGGATTTATCCAAATTAGCCAAACTGCAAAAGCCATAGACACGTAAAGAATTAGCCAAATTGAAGGAAAAATATAATCTGGTGGATTAAATCCTGGTTTAATTAAAGTCGAATACCAAGGCTCTTTATATATGCTAGTAACAAAACCGCCCCAAGCTGAAGCCCCAAAAGAAAAAGCTAAAAAAAATAACAACGAAAAATATTTTTGAAAACGATACATGGTTACATGACTAGCATTTAAGCTATATTTGATCTACCCCCATCAACAGCAATTATTTGCCCTGTAATCCATGAACTTTTTGAAGTTAATAAAAAATTGGCCAAATTAGCCGAATCAGCACCTTCACCTAGTCTTTTTAATGGATGCATTTTTGCAATAGATTGTTCTATTGAAGTGTTTTTAATAATTGAACTAGCTATTTTAGATTTGGTTAAACTTGGAGCGATGCAATTTATTCTAATATCTGGTGCAAGCTCGGCTGCTAAAGCGACAGTCAAACCCTCTACCGCTGCCTTGGCTGAGGAAATAATACTATGATTAACAAAACCTTTTTTAGCAGCTACTGTTGAAAATAAAACAACAGAACCTTTATTATTTTTTAAATTATCCTGAAAAGATCTTATCACATCTGTAACTGCTACAAGATTAAGAACATAGCTTGAAACAAAATCGCTAGCCTTAGTAAGTTTAAGGGGCTTAATATTAATTGATCCTACACAATAAGCTATTCCTAAAATTTCGGTTTCAGTTAAATCTTTTTTTAAATCACTTACAAAATTAAGCTTTAATACATCGCATATAGAATATGTGTAACTTAATTTATCAGATATTTTTTTTAATTCATCTTCATTTCTTGCTACCAAATGACAATCTATTTTCTCATCATAAAGCTGCTTGGCTAAAGCAGAGCCTACTGAACCTGTGGCCCCAAATATTACATATTTTTTTTTCATAAATTAGATCTTTAGTTTTAATGTAATATTCATTAATTTTTAGCAGGTCTATTACAATCTTGACGCATATTTCGCTATTACAATGCAGTTAAAAAAAGGTTAAATTTATTTAATGAGTAAAAATATATGGATAACAGGAGCAAGTAGTGGAATAGGAAGAGCCTTGGCGATAAAGTTTGCTGCTGAAGGTTGGAGGGTTGCGGCGTCAGCTAGACGTGAAAATTTACTAAAAGAACTACACCAAGAAAATGAAAATATTCATCCCTTTCCTTTAGATGTTACTAATATTGACCAATGTAAAACTGTTTTTGAAAATATTGTTGAAAAATTTAAGGATATTGAAATTTCTATATTTGGTACTGGAATACACGATCCTAAATCTGAAAAAAAATTTAATTTAGATAAAATAAGAAAAATTATGGAAGTTAATTATTTTGGAACCATGAACTCCATTAACGCTGTTTATGATTATTATAACAATAAAAAAGGTGGTCAAATATCAATTGTTTCTTCTGTTGCTGGATATAGAGGCTTGCCTGCAGCAGGAGCTTATTGTGCATCCAAATCTGCTTTAACAAGTTTTGCAGAAACTTTTCAATTTGAAATGAAAAGAAAAAATGTTAGAGTTTCTTTAGTAAGTCCAGGTTTTATTAAAACACCAATGACCGACCAAAATGATTTTCCAATGCCAATGATAAAATCTCCGGAATTTGCAGCTGAACAAATCTATATAGGCTTAATCAAGAAAAAAGGATTCGAGATTCATTTTCCCAAAGCTTTCACATATTTTTTGAAATTTCTAAGAATACTACCTAATAGTATTTATTTTAAACTTGTTGAAATGGGATACAAAAAATAAGCTATTAATCCTTAACAAACATAACTGTAAGTTCAGCAACTTTTATACCAAACTTTGTCATTGTAGCTCTATTGATAGCAACTTTATCATCTTGTTTAAATATCCAATCATCAAAAGTAATTTTTACCTCTTTGCCTTTAACCGGCACTAGCAAAACATATTCAAACTTAAATGCTGGTCCATAGGAATAACCTTTAGCATTACCCACCACGTCTCCAGCTGTTCCTTCGTAATTATGCGCGTCTATTTTATTTATTTTCCATTGTCTTTTTTGGATTTCACCATCAGACCAATTGAATTTTTCATCTAAAATTAGTTGTTTGCCATCCCATTTTCCATTTAATTCAGCTGAAAATTGTCTAGTTACCTTACCAGATCTGTTTTGCAAAATTCCCCAAGCCTTAACGTTACCTGATAAATAATCTTCTATAATTAATCGTGGTTCTTGGTCCTTGAAGTCTAATGGTTTCATATTGTTACCTGAGCAGTTGGTTAATAAAATTGAAATTAGTAAAAAAAATATAGTTTTCATATGTAATTATTTATTGCATAAAGATAATTGAATCAAATCAATATTTTTAGACTTAAAGCCTGCTTCACAATAAGACAAGTAAAAATCCCACATATTTTTAAAACTTATATTAAATCCTTGTCTTGATATTTGATCCCAAGAATTCAAAAAGCTTTTTCTCCATTTTTGCAAAGTATTAGAATAATGTTCACCGTATAACTTGTGACTATCCATCACCAATCCCGATTTAGAGGATATTTTTTTTAAAGAAGCTAAAGAAGGCAAAAAACCACCTGGAAAAATAAACTTTTGGATAAAATCTTCTTTACTTCTGTATCTGTCGTATAAATTGTCATTTATCACAATTGATTGTATGGCGACACGACCTCCTGTGATTAAATTTTCTTTTATAGATTGAAAATAATTACTTAGATATTTTTCACCTACCGCCTCTATCATTTCTATTGAAACGATATTGTCATATTTTTTTTTGACTTCTCTATAATCTAAATATTTAATATTAACCTTGTGATTCAATCCCAGCCGGTTAATTTTAGCCTTAGTAAACTCAAATTGTCTTTTTGAAATCGTAATGCAATCTAATTTTATATCATAATTTTTTGCAACTTGTTCTGCAAAACCACCCCAACCACATCCTATTTCTAATAAATTACTTCCTGGTTTGGGCTTAATTAAATCTATTAATTTATTGTATTTATTAATTTGAGCTTTTTCTAAAGTTTCGTCTTTAGAATTAAAAATACCACAAGAATAGGTCAAACTTTTATCTAACCATGCAGAAAAAAATTCATTGCCCAAGTCATAATGTGCAGATATATATTTTTTACTTCTATCTTTGGTATTAGTGTTAGTTAACTTGTTTAAAACTCTTTGTATAAAAGGTAATTTAAGCAATCCAGAAAATTGATATGTTACATTAATATTTCTAGCACTTAATTCTATCAATGAAGTTAGATCATTGGTTTCGAATTCACTATTAATATAACTTTCCCCTAAACTACTACTTCCTCCTCTTAGTATTTTTAAAGAGAAGCTCGGATCGTTAATTTTTATTTGTGCATTAAGTGAACTATTTTTGTTGCCAAAAAAAAATTTCTTACCTTTGTAATCTGTTAATTCTAAGTAGCCATATGAAATTTTATTCAAATTCCAAAAAACGAATTGGTCAGCAAATTGATCTAGATTTAAATTCATTATTTCTCTATAGATAAGTTATTTTTTATATTAATTTTTTTTTTTACTAATTTAACTCCTTTTATCCACAATCGAAATGCTTCAAAATGTATCGCCGCTATAACTTTAAATGACATAAGTGGGTGTTTTAAAAATTGGTAAAGCAAATTATTACTATTTAAGCTGATTCTTTTTCCTGTTTGGTGGGCAATAAGTAAGGTTCCATAGGCATCTGTTTGTTTTATTAAAACATTTATATTACTGCCAGGTTTAGATAATCTAAAGTTGTAAAATGTTTTCATTTCAATAAATGGGGAAACATATAATTTTTTGCTGCATTTATGTAATATAACTTTAGACGATGATAGGCTCCGAAACACATAGGTGTGTTGCTCGTTAAAAGTATTTTTTACTTCATAAAGAATTGCCTTAAGTTTTAGATTTTTATCATAACAGTAAAATATACTTAAAGGATTAAAAACATAACCAAAAAATCTCGGAAAACAAAGCAGCTTGATTGTACCGTTACCAATATTTATTTTTGACTTTGATAACGTTTTTTTTACCCATTCAGTCAAAGAGCTTCCATTGCGAGGACCATGATCTACATTATAAAAACTTAAAATATTAAATCTATTATAAGAAAAAAAACTTATTTTTTTTGAAATGCTATCAATTTCCTTTAAATTAATTAATAAAGAAAAGGTTTTATAAGAAAAAAAATGTTTTTTTGGTTTAAATCTTTTATGAGTAATAATGCCTGAATATATTGATGAAGAGATGTTTTTCATATCTTGTTTGCAATATTTATTCCAGATTTTAAACCATCTTCATGAAAGCCATAGCCAAAATAGCTACCACAGAACCAACTATTATTTACACCCTGCAGCTCTTCTAAATATTTTTGGGCATTCATGGTTTCTTTATTATAAATAGGATGAGTAAATTCAACTTTTTTAATAATTTTATTTTTATTAATTGGGATAAAAGGATTCAGAGTAAGAAAATAATTATTTACAGTATTTAAATTTTGTAAATTATTCAACCAATATGTAAGACAGTTATTGCTTAAATCATTTTTATCTAAAATTGAGTTCCAGCTAGACCAAGCATTTTTTTTTTCTGGCATGAAATGATGGTCAGTGTGTAGATAAGCTATATTATTTTTATATCTAAAGTTACTTAAAATTTTCTTTTCATTTTCTGTAGGATTTTGGATTAAATTTAATGTCTGGTCAGCATGTGAGGCAAAAACAACATGATCGTAATCAAAATATTTGTTATCATCACCATAATATAATCTTACATTCTTCTTATTTCTTAATACTTTTTTAATTGCATGATTTTTAAAATATTTTCCATTAATTGATTGTAAAACTTTATTAACATAAGCCTTACTTCTCCCCGAAACTGTATACCATTGAGGTCTATTTTTTATTTTAAAAAGCCCATGATTTCTAAAAAAATTTAAAAATAATTTCATTGGCATTTTTTTTGCTAATTCAGTCGGGGACGACCAAATAGCAGCAACCATTGGAATAATATGAAAATTTATAAAATAATCAGACATTTTTTTAGATCTTAAAAAATCTTCTAATGATTGATTTTCATAACTATTTATATCTATTTTTGAGGCTATTTTATAAAAATAAATTATATCTTTTATCATTCTTAAAAAATTTAAGTTGAATACGTTATACTTATTTGAAAATAAACCTTTTAGTCCATTGCCTGAGTATTCAATATTTGAATTCTTTACTGATACTGAAAAAGACATGTTGCTTTTTTTATAAGAAATATTTAGATCCCTAAAAAAGCTTACTAAGTTTGGGTAAGTTTCTTTATTAAATACAATAAACCCCAAGTCTAATGAAATTATTTCATTTTTTGCTTTAGCGTTAATATCAAAGGTATACGAATGTCCACCAAAACTGTCTTCTTTTTCGAACAAATCTACTCTGTGTTTTTTTGATAAAAAGTAAGCTGCACTCAAACCAGAAATTCCTGAGCCAATAACAGCAATTTTCATATATTATTATTTTTTATATTTTTTAAATTTAGTGTTAACACTGAATTCAAATATAATAGCAAAAACAATAATTCCACCACCAATAATGACGCTCATTGGTGGGACCTCATTTATAAAAATCCACGCCCAAATAGGTCCAAGAACCGCCTCTGTTAACATTAAAACTCCAACGACGGCTGCTGGGGTTGTTTGGGAGCCAACAGTAATTAAAATAAATCCAAATCCAATTTGAAAAACACCTGCTAAAAAACCAAGAAAAAGATCATGTGGTGAAATTGATAACTTGCCTGCCACTAAGTAACCAATAAATGCGGCCATAATACCTGCTACGAATTGAGCCGGAACCATGTCAACGTTGGGATATTTTCTTACAATTATTATTAATACCGCGAAGGAAATGGGCATTACGAATGCCACGATGTTTCCAAAAAATTGTACGTTAGTTTGTACAGATAGAGAGCTGCCAACAATCAACAAGACGCCACACATTCCCACTAGAATTGAGATAAAAGTTATTAAATTTATTTTTTCTTTTAAAAAAACATAACCAAAAAATGCTAAAAAAATTGTCTCTGTTGTAATTATAAAAAGAGTATTTGCAACTGTCGTGTAATACATTGCAAACACATAAGATGCAAAACCAAACCCTAAAAATATCCCTGCGACTAAACCTGGGACTCCAAATCTATAAAAAACAGTAAAAAAATTTTTTTTATATTTAACGAGTAAATACAATGCTACAATTATTGTAAAAAAAAATTGTCTCCAAAAAAGAATTTGCCACAAATTTGCACCTTCAAAAGATTTTACAATTATTCCTCCAAAGCTTAGGAATGTTGCACCTAAGAGGACTAAAATTGAACCTGGAATTTTATTTAAAAATGTCAAATTGTTTACTTAATTTTTTTTTATAATTTTTGTTTTATTAATATAATTAACAAGACATTCATTGTAGTATGAATGTGCTTTACCACTTGGGTGGTAGTCACCAGGTAAAATCATTTCTCCTACTAAAGAAACAGAACAATCTACATAATTAATTTTATTATTTTTAAAATAATTTATATAATTATTTTTTTTGTTAGGATTATCAAGATCTAGAATTAACAATATAAAATCAGCACTATAATTAGATGAAATATTTTTCATTTCTAAAATTATTTTTTTAGTAACAAGAAGTTGCTGTTTTTTTCTGTGTTTAGTTTTTAATTTCATATAAGTTTTTTCAAAAAGCGCTATTAATGAGGATTTCTCTCTTAAAGGTAAATTTATATAGCTTGTCGGTGGTCGCATTAATAATTTATTATCTTTTCCAAGAATTGCGTATGGAGTACTTACATGACCACGCCTTGAATACTTGGCCAAAGTATGTAGCCACCTGGCTCTTGCAACATTTCGATATTCATGGTGAGCAATTAATCCATATACAACTAGTCTTGGTGATTGCATTTTTGTTATTTGCTTTTCTAGCATTAAAAGTGATTGAACACTTCCATATCCCCCTTGTGCAAAATTATATACTTTAAAATTTTCAAATTCTTTCTGAAATTTATGAGAAAATGTTTCATAGTCATTTACTCCCCAACCTTGAGTAAATGAACCTCCAATCATTAATATTTCCTTTTCAGATTGATTTTTGCTGTTGATTATTCTTTCGCTATTTTTTCCAAAATTCATTTGAAACTTTTTAATTGATTCATTTCGTGTTTTAATTTCATAAGTGCCTTTTTTGGCCTTCCATCCCAAAACAGCATCAGGTTTAAAAATTGGTTTTTCATTTACAATAATATTTTCCCATGGCTTGTAACCTAATGCTTTTAATAAAATTTCCAAAACTACAAGTGATACAAGTGTAGAGACAAAAACTAAAATTATTTTTTTAAATGAAATTATTTTCATTAATATTTTTTATAATTTTTGAAATATTGTTATACCTTTCAGAATACAATTGTTCTGCTTCTTTAAGACCTATACACTTAAACGTGATATTTGTCCCTGGTATTTTTTGAACTAACAAATCATAATCAGCAGATATTATGTTAGCTATTTTGGGGTACCCACCAATTGTTGGATGGTCTGTTAAAAGTATTATTGGTTGACCATCTGCAGGCACTTGCACTGATCCTTTTGTGATGCCCTCTGATCTTATGTTTGTGTTAATAATATTTTCTAAGGCTTTGCCCTTTAATCTCATTCCCATACGATCAGTTAAATTTGTAATTTTATAATTCTGGGAAAAAAATTTTTTTTTACTTTCTTCTGAGAAGTAATCATGCTGAGGTCCTTTTAGAACCCTAATTGTATTAACATCTTCTGTGGAAATAATAGCTTTGAAATTTTCTTTATTATCGTTTGCTTTATTAATTACAATCTTATCCTCTTCTTTAATTTTATTTCCATTGTTGGGTCCTATTCTTGCTCTAACTAAAGTGGATACACTGCTGAAAAAAGACTGTATTTTGAAACCTCCAGCTACAGATAAATAACCATATGCAGATTTTTTTGTTGCTATAACATCTATTACATCTCCCTCATTTAAATTATAACTTCTATTACACTGTCCTTTGATCGTATCATTGTTTGAATAAACAATTTGAAAGTGCGTGTTACCTGTTACTGCAATCTTAGTTTTACCTTTCGTTAACTTTAACATGGGGCCTTGATAAGCAAACTCTAAGGCTCCATAATTTTTTTTATTTCCAACTAATGCATTGGCAATTAAAAAAGACTTATGGTCCATACATCCTCCTGGGGGAAGTCCAAAGTGTTGCAATCCAAAGCGTCCTTCGTCTTGGTATGTGGTGTTGATTCCAGGTCTTAAAACTTTAAAAAAATTATTATCCATGATCATGACTGTGGAACTCCTCTTTAGATATTGATTTAAATTTTATAGTATCTCCGGGAGATAGGAGACATGGGTTTAAATTATTTTTGCTATTAAAAAGTATTGTTGGGGTTCTTCCTATAATATTCCATCCACCAGGACTTTCATAAGGATATATGTTACAAAACTTTTCAACAATTCCAATTGAGCCTGCTGGAACCTTAACTCTTGGAGTTTTTAAGCGATTTAAAAAAAGTTTTTTGCTAACATCTCCCATAAATGGATGCCCAGGCACAAAACCAATCATATAGACGAAGTAGGTAGATTTTAAATGAATACTAATTATCTCTTCTTTATCCAATTTTAATTCTCTACTCATCTTTGTTAAATCCATTTCAAAATCATAACAAATAGGAATATTCCATTCTTTTTTTTCTTGTTTAAAACTAAAATTATAAAAATTTGAAGAATTTATAAAATCAGAAACTATTTTTGAGTTAGTTTTTTTTAAATCAAAACTAATTATTAATTTATTATAAGAGGGGGCACAATTTAATATCCCTTTTATTTTTTCTAGTTTTGATTGTTTTTTTATAAAGTAAAATAATTTCAATACCTCATTATTAATGTCTTGATTTACTTCGTCACCAAAATCACAAATAATCGCAGAATCGCCAATATTATTTAGTTTATTTAACATAAGCTGATATAATAATTATTATTCCTTATTAAATAAACTAAGGATTTGAAATATGGAAATTAACATTAACTGTGATCTAGGGGAAAGCTCAAAGTTTCACTCAACAGAAAATGACCCTCTTTTATTAAATATTGTTAACTCTGCAAATATAGCTTGTGGATATCATGCTGGAGATAAAATTACTATGGAAAAAACTATAGAAATTTCAAAAAAAAATAAAGTTAGTATAGGTGCTCACCCATCTTTTAAAGATAGAGAAAATTTTGGAAGAAAAAGGCTAAATTTATCAAATTGGGAAATAACTAAATTAATAACTGAACAAATAAAATTACTTTCAGACATTGCTGCCAGTAAAGAAATGAAAATAACTCACGTCAAACCGCATGGCGCTTTAAATAATATGGCTTGTGAAGATTATGATCTAGCAAAAACTATTTCTGAATCCATAATAAAAATTAATAAAGATTTGATATTTTTAGTACCTACTGGATCTAAAATGGAGAAAGTAGGAAAAAATCTCGGAATGAAAATTGCTACAGAAATATTTGCTGATAGAAACTATGAAGATGATGGAAATTTAGTATTAAGATCAAAGAAAAATGCAATGATAACTGACCCAAATATTGCCGCACAACACATTGTTAAAATGGTAAAAAATAAAGCATTAAATTGTTATTCAGGAAAACAAATTCCTTGTCAGATTGACTCAGTTTGCGTTCATGGTGATGGTCAAAATGCAGTAAAAACTGCTAAAAAAATAAAGGAAGGTCTTATAAGATCTGGTGTGACTTTAAAGACATTAGATAAAATGAAAAAATTCATTTAAGTAAGTTTTTAAATAAAATGAAAAAAATTGCTAAATCTTTAATTATAATTTTTGCCATGTCTCTTTTTAATTGTAATTCAATTTTTGCTGCAGGAACTACCAGTAGTGGAAATGATGATGCTGATTTATATAAAAAAGGAAAAAATTTAGTGTATAGAGCTAAAAAACTTGAAAAAAAAAATAAAAACATGAAGGCAGAAAAATTATATTTAAAAGCCCTTGTTAATTTTGAGAAAGCTTATACTAAAGATAAAAAAAATCCGGATATATTAAACTATTTGGGTTATGCATTAAGAAAGACTGGTCAACTTGAAAAAGCAGAAATTTTTTATCTTAAAGGATTAGATCTTGACGCAGGACATTTGGGTATCAATGAATATCTAGGTGAACTTTATGTTCAAACTAATAGAATTGAACTTGCTGAAAAAAGACTTGAAGTTCTTGCTGGCTGCAAATGTGAAGAATATAAAGAACTAAAAGAATTAATAGATAATAATTAAAATGAGATCCATTAAATCCACAGAAATAGATCATCTATACAAAATATTTAAACCTCAATTAAGTCCAAAAAAAATGTTAAAATTTGGTGTTTTTGGTGGCTCATATTTCGAAGGAAAAATAAAAGAATATCCTAAAGTGTGGTTTACAAAAGCAAAACTTAGTAAAACTTTTGATATAAAACAAAATTATTTTAAAGTTAAAGCGGGCCTATCAAGAGAGCACTGGATAGAAAAAGGTTGGATTTTTAAAGAAGACCCTTTGGGTTGGTTCCAGTGGTATTGTAGATTTACAAAAGGAAGACGTATTCCCCATATCGATGGTGTACAAATAAAAAGGTGGAAAAATTTTACTAGGCATGTAACTGCTATAAAAAATAACTGTGAGTCTGGTGATATATACTGCAGAAGAAGACAGAGACAAGCAATTTTGCAATGGGCTTATAATCCTTTTATTTAACACAATTTAGCATTAGAATTATAAAATATATAAAGTGATAGAAGAGACCTTAATATTTTTTCAAATAATATTTATAGACATCGTGATGGCTGCAGATAATGCCATAATCATAGGCATGGTAGCAGCAAATTTTGCTCCAAAAAACAGAAAACAAATCATAATGTGGGGTGTTTTTGCAGCCTTTATTTTCAGAATTATATTCGCCTTTTCTGCAACTTTTTTATTTCAATTTGCATTCATTAAACTAATTGGTGGAGCACTACTTTTATGGATTGTTAACGAACTTAGACAAGATTTATTTAATATTAAAAAAATAAAATCTCCCACAAAAAAATCAAAGGAACCATCTTTTATGAGTGGAGTTTATAAAGTCTTGGTAGCTGATATTACGCTAAGTTTTGACAACGTTTTAGGAGTAGCTGGCGCAGCTAAAGATCATTACTTTTTATTATTCTTTGGTTTATTTTTATCTGTAGTTTTAATAGGAGCAGCCGCATCTTATTTTGCAAAATATATTCAAGATCATAAATGGGTGGGTTATATCGGTTTAGTTGTAATTCTACTAGTAGCAATTCAATTAATTATTGGCGGTTTAATAGACTACAATGTTCTTGTAATCAATAAACCTTTTGCTTCCTGGTTTTAAAATATAGTTTTTTTAGAAGAAGATAAATTTTTAAGATCAGATTTAACTTCAATATTAAGTTTATGTAAGTCTGATTTACCTAACTCTCTTAAACTTTGAACACTATTTAAAAATCCCTCAGATTCTTTTTGGTCGATAATGCTAGAGGTCAAAGTTTTAAATTTATTAATATAATCTTCTCTTTTAAAAGGTCTATTACCACTAGGATGAGCATCCGCAACACCTAGCTTAGATTTAATTTTAGACCCATTTTTCATTTGAATCACAACTTCTCCACCAAAGCATTTTTTTTTAGGGTTTGGTTCATGGTATTTTTTTGTCCATTTCTTATCTTCGTAAGTCACTATTTTTTGCCACAAATCAATTGTACTTTTTTTATTTGCTCTTTCATGAGTATAAGAGTCAATATGGTGCCAAACACCATCTTCTAAGGCAACGGCAAAAATATACATAATTGAATGGTCTAAAGTTTCTCTAGAAGCATTTGGATCCACTTTTTGAGGATCATTTGCTCCTGTACCAATTACATAATGTGTATGATGACTTGTGAAAATTTTAATTTTTTTAATATCCGAAATATCTTTAATTTTTTTATTTAAACTTATAGCAAGATCTATTAAAGCTTGCGACTGGTACTCCGCCGAATATTCTTTTGTATAAGTTTCTAATATAGATTTTTTTTCCTCTTTTATATTTGGTAATGGAACAGTATATTTTGCTTTCTTCCCAGATAACACATGAGCTATTACGCTATCTTCACCTTCGTATATTGGGCTTGGTGAACCCTCTCCTCTCATTGCTCTATCTACTGCTTCAATAGATAATTTACCTGCATGCGCAGGAGCAAATGCTTTCCAACTTGATATTTCTCCTTTTCTAGATTGTCTCGTAGAAATAGTTGTGTGCAAAGCTTGTTGAATTGATTGATAAATTATTTCTGTATCCAAATTTAATAAAGATCCGAGACCAGCTGCAACACTAGGTCCTAAATGGGCAATATGATCAATCTTATGTTCATGAAGACAAATTCCTTTAACTAAATTTACTTGGACTTCATAAGCTGTAATAATGCCTCTTATTAAGTCTACTCCTGATAAATTTTTTTGTTGAGCTACTGCTAATATGGGTGGAATATTGTCACCTGGGTGACTGTAATCAGCAGCTAAAAACGTATCATGATAATCTAATTCTCTAACGGCTGTTCCATTGGCCCATGCAGCCCATTCACAATGAAATCTTTGATTTGAATTTACACCAAATATAGTTGCTCCATTATTTCTGGGATGAGTTAAAGCCATATCTCTCGCAGAAATCACTGGTTGTCTTTCTAATGATGCTACAGCAACAGCGGCATTATCAATTATTCTATTTATGACCATATCAATTGATTTTTCATTTAAAGGTGAATTATCAGAAGCAATTTCAGCAATTTTCCATGCCAGTTGGTCTTCTTTTTTTAACTTTGATTTAGATGAATGAACTTTAACTTTAATATTTTTCAATTTTTTAACCTTTATAACATATTTCTCAAAACATACTGAAGAATGCCACCATTTTTATAATACTCAACTTCATTTGTGGTATCAATTCTGCATAATAATTTAATTTTTTTAATTGTTGTATCTACATATTTAATTTCACAATCAATATCTTCCCTAGGACCTATTCCTTTTTCAATATCTATAATTGTAAATAATTCTGAACCTATAATATTTAGGTTTTTTCTATTAAATCCTTTTTTAAATTGCAAAGGAAGTATCCCCATACCAATCAAGTTTGAGCGATGTATTCTTTCAAAACTCTCAGCTATAACTGCTTTAATACCTAATAATTTTGTTCCTTTTGCTGCCCAATCTCTAGATGATCCGGTTCCATATTCTTTGCCAGCAACAACTATCAGGTCATTTCCCCTTTTTTTATATTCAGTAGCTGCATCATATACACTAACAACTTTTCCTTCTGGATATATTTTGGTAAATCCGCCTTCAGTTTTTGAAGCTATTTCATTTCTTATTCTAATATTTCCAAATGTTCCTCTCATCATTACTTCGTGATTACCTCTTCTAGATCCATAAGAATTAAAATCTTTCTCTTGCACTTGATGTTTCATAAAATAGTCACCTGTTGGACTATCTTTTGTAATTGTGCCTGCAGGTGAAATATGATCAGTAGTAACTGTATCTCCCAAAATTAATAAAGGTCTAGCATTTGAAATTTTTTTAAATCCCTCAGGTTGTTCTGACATGTTTTCAAAAAATGGGGGTTTTTTCACATATGTAGATGTTTCATCCCAATTATAAATGCTACCCTCAGAAGTCTTAATGTCTTTCCAGGGCGCGGGTCCTTCAGATATGTTTGAATATCGTTTATTAAACATATCTGCATTTATTGAGGTTAAAATTAAATCCTGGATTTCTTTATTGCTAGGCCAAATATCTTTTAAAAAAACTGACTTTCCATTTTTATCTTTTCCTAAAGGTTCTTTATATAAATCAAATTTCATTGATCCAGCTAAAGCATAAGCGACTACTAGAGGTGGGGACGCTAAGTAATTTGCTTTTACATCAGGATTTATTCTCCCTTCGAAATTTCTATTGCCTGACAAAACTGAAACTGCATACAAGTTACCTTTTTTTATGGCTTCAGATATATTTTGATCAAGAGGACCTGAATTTCCAATACAAGTTGTGCAACCGTACCCAACAAGATTAAAACCTAGCTCATCTAAATATTTATTTAAACCTGCTTTCTTTAAATAGTCTGTCACAACTTGAGATCCAGGTGCTAGTGAAGTTTTTACCCAAGGTTTAACTGTTAAACCTTTTTCTATTGCTTTTTTAGCAAGTAACCCTGCTCCAATTAAAACACTTGGATTTGATGTATTGGTGCATGATGTAATAGCGGCAATCACAACATCTCCATCTTGCAATTCAAATTTTTTTCCTGAAACTGACTCTTTTTTGAAAGACTCTCTTTTAGTATTTTCTTTAAAGCTTTGTAAAAACAGTTTAGCTGATTCTGTTAACAAAACTTTATCCTGAGGTCGTTTTGGTCCAGCAATACTTGGCACTACATTTGACATATCTAGCTCTAATGTGTCTGAAAAAATAATATCATTATCAGCCCACAAACCTTGCTCTTTTGAGTAATTTTCTACAAGAGAAATAGTTTTTTTATCCCTTCCTGAAAACTTTAAATATTTTAATGTTTCCTGATCTACTGGAAAAAAACCACAAGTAGCACCATACTCTGGTGCCATATTTGCGATAGTTGCTCGATCAGCTAATGAAAGATTTTTTAGTCCATCACCATAAAACTCTACAAACTTTCCTACTACACCTTTCGTTCTTAATAATTGAACAATTGTGAGAACCAAATCAGTTGCTGTTGTACCTTCAGAAAGTTTATTGCTAAGTTTGAATCCAATTACTTCGGGTATTAACATTGATATTGGCTGTCCTAACATTGCTGCTTCAGCTTCAATTCCGCCAACTCCCCAACCAAGTACTGAGAGGCCATTCACCATTGTAGTATGACTATCTGTTCCAACGAGTGTATCCGGGTATGCATACACATCACCATCACTATTGGATGACCAAACAACCTTTGATAAATATTCAAGATTAACTTGGTGACATATGCCAGTTCCAGGTGGAACCACTCTAAAATTATCAAATGCTTTCTGTCCCCATTTTAAAAAAGAATATCTCTCTCCATTTCTTGAAAATTCTTTTTCTACATTTTTTTTAAAAGAATCATTTGAGGCGTAATTATCTACCATTACTGAGTGATCAATAACTAAATCTACACTAGATATTGGATTGATTTTGTTTGGGTCTTTATTTTTAGACTTTACTGCGTCCCGCATGGCCGCAAGATCAGCAACTGCTGGTATTCCTGTATAATCTTGCATCAATACTCTGGTCGGTCTATATGCAATTTCTGTATTAGATTTTTTATTTTTAAGCCAATTTTTTATAGCTAATATCTGTTCTTTTTTAACTATTTTGTTATCTTCAAATCTTAACAGATTTTCTAATAGTACTTTTAGTGACTTAGGTAATTTTGAAATTCCAGTTAAACCAGATTTCTCAGCTTCTTTAAGACTAAATATATTGTAAATACTATTATCTACTTTTAATTTTTTAAGAGTTTTAAAAGAATCTTTGCTATTTATTTTCATATTTTTAAATAAATAAGTATAACACAAACAATTAACGAAAGGGACATTGTGTAATTAAATATTTGAATAAATTTTTTATTTTCAGCAAATCGTCTAAGAAATTTTCCTAATAAGCACCAACTTGTTATACTTGTTACTGCACAAAAAAAAGAAACTATTATAACCACCAATGAATGAAAAATATAATTTTCTCCTAGTTCGACAAAAAGCGATATACTTGTAATTGCCGCAAATACACCTTTTGGATTTATAAATTGAAAAATAAATGTGTCAAAAAACTTAACGGGGTTTTTTATACTTTTTTTTTTAATTTGGTTTTGAAAAGAAATTTTATAAGCTAAATAAATTAAAAAGATTGATCCAATAACTTTTATAATAGTTTTTAGTATAGGGTAAGCATTAAATACTATATTTAATCCTCCAGCTGCTAAACTTATAAGAATAGTATAACCAAAAGTTACACCTAAAATTAAAGGTACAGATTTTTTTATACCAAAATTGAATCCTGAATAAGACCCTATTATATTATTAGGTCCAGGAGTGAATGCGGCAGCAATACTAAAAAAAATTAATGGAACCAGTTGTGGATACATTTCGATGGTTTAAGCTATTTCTAAACCATTTTCAACTTTTTGTGATGGTTGCACCAATGCAACTTTTCCGTCCTTTTCTATTGCTCCTAAAATAAGAACTTCAGAAACTATTCCAGCAATATTTTTTTTTGGAAAATTACAAACTCCTATTACTTGCTTGCCTACTAAATTTTGTTCATTGTAATAATGGGTAATTTGTGCAGAAGATTTTTTAACACCTGTAGATTCTCCAAAATCAACCTCGACAACTAGCGAAGGTTTTCTTGCCTTTTCATTTTTTTTAACACTTAGCACTGTTCCAACTTTAATCTCTACTTTAGCATAATCCTCAAATGTTATTTCTTGTTTCATAGGAATAATGTATAATATCTTTTTATTTGAATGACCATGCAAAAAAATATTATTAATGAAGTGTTTCCTGAAACTTTAAAGATTTTAGCTGAATTAATAAAATTCCAAACAGTTTCTGGAACTTCTAATATTGCATTGATAGAATATTGTGAAAAAAAACTAGAAGCGTTGGGCGCTGAATCATTTAAAACTTTTGATGATAAAAAATTAAGAGTAAATCTATTTTCAACAATAAGTGGTAAGCGAAAATTAAATGGAGGTGGAATAATTTTGTCTGGTCACACAGATGTAGTTCCAGCCTCGGTGAAAGAGTGGTCTTCCGATCCTTTTGTTGCGAATGAAAGAGATAATAAAGTGTTTGGCCGAGGCTCTTGTGATATGAAAGGATTTATTGCTTGCACTCTAGCTTTAGCTCCTTATTTCGCTTCAGAAAATTTAAAAAAACCAATTCATTTATCATATACTTATGATGAAGAAACTGCATGTCAGGGTGCTCCTGTAATGTTAAAAGAACTAAAAAAGAGAAAAATTAATTGCTCAATATGTATTGTTGGAGAACCAACTAACATGAAAGCGATACACGCGCATAAAGGATGCTATGAATATTCTACTCATTTTTTTGGTTTAGCTGGACACGGTTCTGCTCCTGATAAAGGTGTTAACGCTGTTGAATATGCGACTAGATTTATAAATAAACTTATGGAACTTAGAAACGAGCTCAAGAAAAGAAAACCAAAAAATTCTGTTTTTACGCCACCTTACACAACATTACAAATTGGAAGAATAAAGGGTGGAGTTGCAAGAAATGTAATTGCAGATCAGTGTACTGTTGATTGGGAATTAAGACCAGTAGTCTATGAAGATGGTGTGTTTGTTAACCGAACTATGGACAAATATGTTAAAGATATTTTGTTACCTGACATGAGAAAAATTTTTCCTCAATCTAATATTAGAAAAGAAATTATCGGTGAAATCGTTGGATTTGATAAAGAAGAAAAATCTGAAGCTGTTAATTTAATTTGTAATTTAACTGGAGATAATTCGAGAGATGTCGTTTCATTCGGTACGGAGGCTGGTTTGTTTCAAGAACTAGGTATTAGCACTGTAGTATGTGGTCCAGGCTCAATTGAGCAAGCCCACAAAATAGACGAGTATGTAAGTTTTGATGAGTTAAAATTATGTTTAAAAATGTTAATTGATCTTAGAGAGCAAATAAAAAATTAAATTTTACATTTACCAAATAATTATTATAATAGCTTTATGGTAGTTATATATATTGTTGTGGCCTTATGGGCCGTTGGCTTAATTGCAGAATAATTTAATTTTGTAATTTAATTCCTCTTAATTCTGGCAATCTTACAAAAGTAGATGTGCCTGCAAATTTAGGATCTTTAGTTCCACTCGCTGGTTGAATAAGATTTTTTGTTTTTTTCTTTTTTCATTTATAAATAAAACTTATCACATTCTAACAATTTCGAATATCTTGTATATTAATATTTATGAACTTATTTAGACTTATTTTCCTTTTTTTTATTTTCATCTCTCCATTAAAAGCTGATGCAATTTATGATTTAATTAGAATTCCTAATCTGGAAATTTATGAAATAAATACTGAAAACAAACTTAAATATTTTTATGCATTAAGTTCTTTTCGATTAAGTGTTCAAAAGAATATAGTATGTTTAAAATCAGATAAGAAAATATTAGATGAAAAATATAAATTAATTTATAAAAATCTTAATAAATACTCTTATAATTTTTTAAAAAAAATTAACCTTAAATACATAGTAATGTGTGAAAATTTATCTATTTCAGAAATTAATACCGCAGGTATTCCTGATCATATTATGAAAACTTTAATATTAGATATTAAATTTGATAAAAAATATTTTGAAAGAGTGATACATCATGAGGTGTTTCATATTATAAATGACAGTCATAAAGAAATTTTTAATCATAATGAGTGGATAAAACTAAACAACAAAAACTTTAAATACGCTGAATGCTCTACTTGTGCTGAAAAATTGGGATTAGATACATATAAAAAAACAAATGGTTTTTTTACAGAATATTCTCAATCGACAGCTTCAGAAGATATGGCAGAAGTGTTTTCTCACTTGATGATCAAAGGAATTAAAGCAACCAATGACCCTGTTCTTAAAAAAAAAGAAGATTTTATAAAAACAAATTTATTAAAAATAGATAATTCTTTTAAATTTTGATTTATGATAAAAAAAATAAAAGCATCAAAATCAGAAAAAATTATATTTGTTTTTTTGATTATTTTAACAACATTTACTTTAATTTTTTTTGTCACTATTAAGAATAAGTGTTTATTTGTTAAAAATTATAATCCGGAAAATATACAATTTGAAAAACCTCGAAATATTGCAATTCTTAATGCAACATGTGGAAATATAATTATAGAACTTTATCCAAATATTTCTCCTAATGCAGTAAAGAGATTTAAAACTTTAATAAAATCTGGTGCATATAATAATATTGCTTTTCATAGAGTTATTGAAAATAGATTAATTCAAGCTGGAGATCTAGAGTTTGGAAAAAAAAATAGTTTAGACTATGGAAAAATAGGAACGGGAAATTCAGGATTGGGAACTATTAAATCTGAACTGAATGGAGATTTTAAGTATACAAAAGGAAGTGTTGGTTTGGCTAAAACATTTAAAAACGATACAGAAGATAGTCAATTTTTTATTATATTAAATGATGAGCCTTTGTATGAAGGTGAATATACTCCAGTTGGAAAAGTAATATATGGTTTAAATGTATTAAAGAAAATAAAGTTTTTAAAAAATTCAGAATACGTATTAAGACCTGATTTTATTAATTCTCTTTCAATGTACAAATAATTATCTATTTATTCCTCTTAATCTTTCGGATCTTCTTCTTAACAATTCTGCAGTTAATAGGATTAAAGTTGACATTATTATTAAACATGTTGCTACAGCCATTATTGTTGGGCTTAACTGCTCTCTTAATCCAACCCACATCTGAATAGGTATGGTTGTGTTGTCAAGTCCTGCTAAAAATAACACAACTACAACTTCATCAAATGAAGTTACGAAAGCAAATAGCGCACCCGAAATAACACCTGGTAAAATTAATGGTAATGTTATTTTCATAAAAGTATTCACTGGATTACTTCCTAAACTTGCGGCTGCTCTAGTAACACTGTGATCAAATCCAGATAATGTTGCTGTGACTGTAATTACAACAAAAGGTGTTCCTAAAATAATGTGTGCTAAAATAATACCTGTATGTGTTGCTGATAATCCTACTTTTGCCATGAAAAAAAATATTGCTGTTCCTGAAATAATTAACGGAACAATCATTGGCGATATCAGTAAAGCCATGACTGCAGCTTTATATGGCATATGTCTGCTACTTAAACCTAATGCAGCAACTGTTCCAAGTATAGTTGACCCAATTGTTGCAAAGAATGCAATAATGATACTATTTTTAGCTGCTAGTCCCCAGGGGTTTTTAGTTCCCCAAATCATATCCTGATACCATCTTAATGAAAAGGCTTCTGGATCTAATGCTATCATTTTTGCTGAAAAGTGAATGTATTGTTCAGCATTAAAAGAAAGTGGTAAAATTACAAACAATGGTGCTATTAAAAAGAAAAACACCAAACCACAAATAGTTAAATAAGTGTAATGCCATATTTTATAATGTAAAGGTGTATAGTTTGGTAATGACATAATTTATCCTAATTTAATATTATCTATTCCTACTAGTTTATTATAAATCCAGTAAACAGTTAAAACACCGATTAACAACATCGCACCAAGTGCTGATGCAAAAGCCCAATCTAAAGAGCTCTTCATATGATAAGCAATTGTATTACTTATTAAGGTACCGCTAGCGCCTCCTACTAAAGCTGGTGTAATGTAATAACCAATCGATAGAATAAAAACCAACAAACATCCAGCACCAATACCTGGTACAGTTAGTGGGAAGTAAACTTTGTAAAATGCTACTAGAGGTGTGCCTCCCAATGATTTTCCTGCTCTCATTAAACTTGGCGATATAGTTTTCATCACACTATAAATTGGTAACACCATAAAAGGTAATAAGATTTGTGTCATTGCAACAAAAGTTCCAATAACATTATACATTAACTCTGGCCTGTTATCATCAGATGCAATTCCAAGCATCACAATTAAATCATTAATTGGTCCTTGTTGTTGAAGCAAAACCATCCAACTTGAAGTTCTTACAAGTAATGAAGTCCAGAAAGGTAACAGCACACAAATCATTAATAAATTACTGTACTTCATGGGTAAAGTGGCTAATAAATGTGCAATTGGATAAGCAAGTACAAAACAAAATATAGTCACCCACAAAGCTACATTGAGCGTCCTCATCCATAAAATTTTATGAATTCTCCTATCTTCTGGGACTTGAACTATTTCTCCCTCTGGATCATATTTTAGATCAACTCCTTTTAAATATTTTGCAAAAGTCCATTTTGGGGCTGCTCTTTTTAGAGCACCCATATACGCCATTTGTCCCCATTTTTTATGAACTTCAATAAATTGTTCTTTATAATTTCCTTCTTCAAACTTATTAATTTTTCTAACTGTTTTTTTAATTAAGCTACTAAAACCAGATTTCTCATAATTTAATCTTGCTATAATTTTTCCATAAGTTTTAGTCTCTTTTAAATATGATAAATCTTCATATAGCGCTGCATAGACTGGCTCTCCAGGTAATTCCTTAGCATCCCAATTTTCCATTGTTTTAAAAGTTTTTGGAAGCATTCCTGTAATCTTTCGATCATCAATGCTTCTAAATAACATTTCACCAATTGGAAAAACATAAATGATTAAAATAAAGAAAAATAATGGAGCAACAAGAAGTAGTGCTTTTATCTTATTTCTTCTTTCAGCTTTTCTTAAGCTGACCTCTAGAGGTAATCCGTCTGAAGATAATATTTTTTCTGTACTCATAATAAAAAAGGGCGGTTATAAAATAACCGCCCTTATAATATAATAAAAACTTGTTCTATAAAACTAAATTATAAACCAGCTTTCATAGCTTCCCATTTTTCTTTGATTTCATCTTGGTTATCAGCCCAGAAATTAGGGTTCATAAGCATATATTTTTTAGTGTTAGCGGGTGCTGTTGGCATATGTGGTACCATGTTAGTTTTACCGTCTTTAAACCAAGGTTCTCCAGCTAGCATAACAGCGATTGAAGATTTTCTCCAAGGAGCGTAAGCAATATACTTAGCGCTTCCTGCTAGACCTTCAGTACTTGTCATTTCTCTAAGAACTTTCATAGTACTACCGTCAGCATCTCCTGGCCCACCTTTAACCATAGCGAAATACTCATAGTCAAGAATTTGTCCATCCCATACTTGTACAATTGGAGTTCCTTCCATTTGCGCATTAAAGAATCTTCCATTCCAACCAGTAGCCATTACAACTTCACCATTAGCTAATAGTTCTGGTGGCTGAGCTCCAGCATTCCAGAATACACATCCGCCATTTGGATCAGTACAAAGTTTTTTAATAGCAGCAATAGCTTTGTCTACTCCACCTTCTTTTTCAAGAGCAGCCCAAACTTTACCATTACCTTTACCTGGATTAACTTTTAATGCACCAACTGTAGCAAGTTCTATACTAGACATTGCGCCTTTATAGATTGCTCTTTTACCAGGAAACTTTTTAGTATTAAAAAAGTCTTTGGCAGTTTTAGGTTTTTTCTTCCCTATAGTTTCATTGTTGTAAGCATAGTTCCAAGCGTAAAGAATGTTTCCTACAGCACATTTGCTTGGCATGCTAGTAAAGAAGTCTTCACTTGCTGGTGTACCATCTGGTGCAGGTGCGAAGTCTTTGTCAAAATCAAATTCAACAAATATACCTTCATCACATCCAATGATAGTATCTTTCGCATATACGTCAATAATATCCCACGTAATTGCGCCAGCTTCTACTTGAGCTTTAATTTCAGATAATCCACCTGTGTAGTCTACCCAATTAACAGGTATACCTAATTTTTTAGCAGTAGGATCACCATAACCTAATTTTTGACTTTCAGTGTAAGCTCCACCCCAAGACGCAACAGTAACTGCGAATGCTGAAGTAGTTATAGAAAGTGCAAAAGATAGGACAAGTAATATTTTACTTATTTTTTTCATGTTCCCTCCGTTTAAACGTTTTTAAAAAAGCAATTACAACAATATAGCCGAAAAGAGTCAATCGCTTTAAAAGCTTGATATTGTTAATTTTAATGGGATTATTTTGAGTCTAATGCTCTACTATCTTTGCTGTTCCAACCAACATTAATTGTGTTTCCTAATTTTATATCCATATTAGAAGAGCTGTTTGGAATTTTTAATATAAATTGTTTGTTACCTAATAAATCTAATCTAATCCTAGTATGATCTCCATGGTAAATAACTTCCTCTATTTTACCTTTATGATTATTTTCCATTTTTGAAGATGGATTAATTAATGCTCTTTCTGGTCTAAGAGATACTGTTGTTTTTTCTCCTTTTGATTTAACTGTAATTGGATTTGCAAATATTTCTGCACCTGTGTTTAATTTCACTTTACATTTATCTTTTGTTATTTCAATAACTTCTCCAACAAAAGTATTACTCTCCCCAATAAATTCTGCAACAAATGAATTTACCGGTTCTTCATATAATTGATCTGGTCTTGATAGCTGTTGAACTTTACCATCATTAAATACTGCAATACGATTTGACATTGTTAATGCTTCACTTTGATCATGAGTTACATAAACAACTGTTACTCCAATACTTTCATGAATATGTTTAATTTCATATTGCATTTGTTCTCTTAAATTTTTATCTAACGCTCCTAAAGGCTCATCCATAAGAACCACTTGAGGATCAAATACTAATGCTCTAGCTACTGCTACTCTTTGTTGTTGACCGCCTGATAATTGCATCGGCATTCTACTTTCGAATCCTTGCAATGAAACCATTGATAAAGCTTTATCAATTTTTTTATTAGCTTCATCTTTTGGAATCTTTCTAACTCTAAGTGGAAAAGCTAAATTTTCGTATACCGTCATGTGAGGAAATAGTGCATAGTTTTGAAATACCATTCCAATTCCTCTTTTGTGAGGAGGAATATTAGAAATAGGATTTGAGTCTAAATAAATTTCACCATTAGTTGGTGTTTCAAAACCAGCTAACATCATCAAGCAAGTTGTTTTTCCTGAACCAGATGGTCCAAGCATTGTGACAAACTCTCCTTCGGCAATATCTAAGTTTAAGCCTTTGACTACTAAAACTTTGCCATCGTAGCTTTTATCAATGTTATCAAATTTTACAAAACTGTCTGAATTACCCATAACTTCTAAATATTAAGCATTTGTTAAAAATTATTTCAAGATATTTATCCTTTAATGTGCAAATCTCTAGATAAATTGCAGAATAATTCTGAACCTTTTTCAGTAACTCTCACTGCTTCACTGGCTTCTACGCCCCATTCTCCAAATTGCATAACAGCAATCATATGAAAGGTTACATTTGGTTTTAGAATGGTTTTATCACCTTTTGATATATTTAAAGTTTGTTCTCCCCAATCAGGAGGATAACCAATACCTATAGAGTAACCCGTTCTAGATTCCTTTTTAATTCCATACTTATCTAGCACGCCCCAAAACTTTTGAGCTACATCATCAGCTGTATTTCCGGGTTTTGTAACTGAAATTCCTGCATCTAATGCTTCATTAGTAGCTTTCATCGTATCTATTTTTTTTTGATTTTTTTCTCCTAAAAGGACTGTTCTAGCCATAGGACAATGATATCTTTTATGAACACCAGATATTTCAATAATAGTAGCTTCTCCTTTAACAAATTCATCTTCAGTGGCTGTCAAATGTGAAGCTGATGTTCCCTTCCCTGTTGGCAGTAAAGTTGCGATACTAGAATAATCTCCGCCAAACTCAGGTGTACCATTAAACAAAGATTTTTGAATATCTGCTACAGCATCACACTGTCTAACCCCAGGGTTAATAATATCAAAAGCTGTTTTCATTGTTTTTTCACTTATTTGAGCTGCTGCTTGCATTAATTTAATTTCTGCATCTGATTTGACAACTCTTACCCAATTTACTAAACGTTCCGCGTCTTTAAATTTTGCATTCGATAAACCCTTTTTTATTGTTTCATAACAAAATGCAGTAAAATAATGACTATCCATTTCTAGACCAATACTAGACTTGTCCCACTTTCTATCTTTTATTATTTCTACTAAATATTGGTAAGGATGAAGCGGCCATGTGTGAATATACTTTTCGCCATATGCTATAATGTTTTTATGCTGCACATAAGTTTTGATATATCCACCACCAGCATCTTGCGCTCTAAGGAAGCAAATTGGCTCATCTTCATTAATGTGAACTAAAACACATTGGGCATAATAAAAAGACCATGCGTCATACCCCGTAAGATAATTCATATTAGCGGGATCATGAGAAATTAATAAATCAATACCTTGTTTTTGCATTGATTCTTTTATTTTTTTTAATCGTTCTTTATATTCTTTTTTTTCAAAGAGCATTTTTAATTCCTTAAAAGTTTTCCATATCCATCTATTGGAGATTTGTATCCGACAGATCTGATAGTGTCCCAAATTAGAGTTTGATTACTAGAAAAAACTGGTTTACTTATTTTTTTTTCAACTTCATCAAGAATTTCTAAAGCAGGTAACGCTGTGCACGATATAAAAAGTGCATCGGCTCCACTTGTGTCTAACTTGATTAATGTTTCAGATAAATACTTCGGGTCAATATTTGCAAAATCTGAATCTAAATCTAAATTGAAAGTACCAAATGAAAGTACGCCAATATTTTTTTTAGAAAAATATTCATAAATAGTTTTATTTACAGACTCTGGGTAAGGTGTAAAAACTGCAATTTTTTTTATATTCATTAATTTAAATGCTTTAATGGCTGATGTAATTGGTGTTGTTACATAGCAATCTGGTTTAGCTAGTTGAACTTTTTCTTTAACTTTATCCTCTCCAATAGCTATCGTTCCTGATGTACATCCATAAGCTACTGTATTAATTTTTTCACCTGGTAAAATTTTTTCAGTAATTCCCTCTATTTGATCATACATTTTTAAAAGATTTTCTTTAGTCAAAGGGTTTTCGTTATGAATCCGGTTTACAAATACATCTATCGGTAATTGATTGCATATAGAATTAAAATCTTTTTCTATAGTGAGGTCAGTAGTCAGAGCGAGCAAACCAACTTTAGGGTTATATTCTTCTTTAAACTTTGGTTTTATATATTTTGATTTTATTGCCATCAGATTATTTTATTATGTTGTGTTCTGGTCCAAAAGGAAATTTTGTAATATCTTCAGTGCTATTTTCTTTAACTACAAGAATATCGTGCTCTCGATAACCACCAGCCCCCGGTTTTCCTTCAGGAATTAAAATCATAGGCTCCATAGAAACAACCATGTTCTTTTCCAAAATTGTTTCTACATCTTCTCTAAGTTCAAGCTTACCTTCCCGTCCATAGTAATGACTTAATACTCCGAATGAATGTCCGTAACCAAAAGTACGGTATTGAAGATATCCAAGTTCAGCAAATAATTCATTTAACTCTGCAGTAATTTCTGAACATTTTGCTCCTGGTTTAATAAGTTCTATTCCTCTTTTATGAACTTTTACATTTGCTTCCCAAGCTTTTAAAGAAGCATCATTAGCTTCTCCAACAAAAAGTGTTCTTTCTAAAGCAGTATAATATCCAGAAATCATAGGAAAGGTATTAAGAGAAAGTATGTCTCCATAACCAAGTTTTCTAGTAGTTGCTGGATTATGAGCTCCATCTGTATTAATTCCAGATTGAAACCAAACCCATGTATCTCTTAATTCAGAATGAGGATGAAACTTAACTATAGCTTTTTCCATAGCATCGCGTCCGGCCATAGCAATATCTATTTCGGACACACCAACCTTAATTTCTTTTACTAAAGCCTCCCCACCAATATCAGCAATTTTCGCACCACTGGTTATTAAAGCAATCTCTTCTTCAGATTTAATCATTCTTTTCATCATCACCATGGGAGCAATGTCAATTAATTCAGTATCACCCAGAACATCTTTTAAATTTTTGTATCGTTCTAAAGTTAAATGGTCATTTTCAACACCTACTCTTTTTACATTTTTTAAAAGATAAATAATTGCTTTTAAATAATTATCTCTTTGCCAGTCTGTATAAATCAAATTTTCTCCATAACATCTTCTCCATGGTTGACCCGCATCAATGTTTGCTGAAATAACTATATTACTTTTAGAAGTGACTATGCATGCATAAGGTCTACCAAAAGAACAATATAAAAATCCAGAGTAGTAAGCTATATTGTGCATAGAAGTTAAAATAACAGCATCAAGATTTTTTTTAGAAATTATATCCCGCAGGCTCTTTAGTCGATTTTCGTATTCATTGTCTGTAAAAGGAAGTTGAGCTTTAGATCCATTTTTAAGTTGAAAAAAATTTGGTCTCTCCATTGAAATTCCTTAAATAATTGAGTTAATGCTTGAAAAACTAGCATAAAAATTTTGCTAACTCTATTTTAAAATTATTGCATTATATCTCTACCTTATTTAAGATAAACATATCAAGCGATACATAACTCGTCGTAAATTACGAAAGTGGGATCGGTCGACTTTAAAATTACTTTAAAGGAGCTGATAATGAAATTTGGATATTTTTGTAACACTACTAATTGGACAAACAAACCTCATACTGAAATTTTGGACGAAGCTAGAGATATTGCTAAATACTGCGATGCAAATAACTGGAATTCTATATGGTTTACTGAACATCATTTTAATCATGAAGGCATGGAAGCATGTCCAAACCCACTAATGATGTGCACAGATATTGCTGCAAGAACAAAACAAATAAGATTAGGGCAAGCTTGCAATACTATAACTTTTTGGAACCCAATTAGATTAGCAGAAGATATAGCGACTCTGGATCATCTTTCTAATGGAAGAGTTGAAGTTGGAATTGGCAGAGGTGTTTATGGAAGAGAGGCTGTGCATTTAAATGTAGAAGCAGATTTAAAAGACCAAGCAAAAAACAAAAGGCTGTTCCAAGAAACTTTGTTAATAATGAAAAAAGCTTGGACAGAAAAATTTTTTAATCATAAAGGGGAATTTTATGTTTACCCTTCTCCAAATTACGTTTGGCAGCATGACATGAGTCCACCTAATAAAGAAACTGTGGATCTAAAAACTAATGAAATAAAAAAAATCAGCGTTATCCCGCAGCCTTATCAAAAACCTCATCCTCCTATAACGCAAGTTGTTGATTCGGTTAGTTCAATTGAATGGGCGGCAAAAAATGGAATTAATTGTATTATGTGGATACCAACTGTAAAAACTTTAAAGAAACGATTTGAAGTTTACAAGAATGCAAAATCTGAGACAGAAAAAAGAGATGTGCCTATGGGGGAAGGAATTACTTTAGTTAGAGATATGTTTGTTGCTGAAACAATGGAGGATGCAAAAAAATTAGCAGGGGAACACATGGTCAATTATATGAAATGGGTTTGCCATTGGAGAGGGTTGGGAAATCATATGGATCCTAACGAAGATCTGCCTGTGACTAAAGGTAAAACAGATTTATTAAATTATGAATTTTTACATAAAAGAAATATGCTATTTGGAACTCCTGAGTATGTAGTAGAAAAAATAAAAGAATTACAATCAGAGTTAAATCTTAAAGATCTACTTGTTTGGTCTAATTTTCCAGGAGTTAAGCATGAGGATGCACTAAGAAGTATAAAACTTTTTAATGAAGAGGTAATGCCAAAAATTAGCGTGGATAAACAAAATATTAAACGTGCAAGCTAATATGGATTTAAAACTTAGAAAATTTTCAAAATTTGTAGATAAGACTTTCATCGAAGGTGGTAAAGTAGCTAAAGAACCTGTTTTGCTTGTTTCTGTTGCTGCAGTCATTAAAAATCCTTGGTCTGAAGAAGATTTTGTTGAAGATTTAAAACCAACAATATTAGATTTAGCTCCAAAACTTGGTGATATTCTGGTTCCAGAATTAATAAAAGAAATAGGTTCGCCTGAAAAAATTTTAGCTTATGGAAAAGCTGGAGTTGTAGGACTGTCTGGTGAAATTGAACATGCGTCTGCTTTTATTCACACTCTAAGATTTGGAAATAAATTTAGAGATGCAGTTGGTGGAACTTCTTATTTAAGTTTTACAAACATACGAGGACCTGCTGGTTGCAAAATATCTATCCCAATGATGCATAAAACAGATTCAGGTTTAAGACCTTATTATTTAACACATGAATTTACTATTCATGATGCTCCTTGTAATGATGAAATTGTAATAGCTATTGGTGGATCCTCTAGTGGAAGAGCGCACGCTAGAACTGGTGACCGCTATCAAGATATGAAAGAAATGGGAATAAAAAATACTAAATAATTTTAATTTTTAATAGAGATTCACTTATGTCAAATACTTCAGATTCATTTGAAACATACTATAAATATAATAAAGTCAATAAGAAAGACCCCATAATATTTATACATGGCATTGGTCTAAATCATGAAATTTGGGAAGATCAAATCAATTATTTTAAAAAATATAACACAATTGTTTATGATTTAATTGGTCATGGAAAAACACCTTTTAATAAAAAAACATTAAGTATGAATGATTTTACCAAACAATTACTGAGGTTAGCTGATGGTTTAAATATAAATAAATTTCATTTAATTGGTTTTTCATTAGGATCACTTATTGCTAGAGACTTTGCGTCCTTATATAGCGATAGATTAAGCACACTAACAATTTTTGGTACCGTATATAAAAGATCAGAAGATGAAAAAAGACAGATACTTAATAGGTATGCACTGATGAAACTTAAAAAAGATGTTACTAAAAAAAGAGCTGTATATAGATGGTTTACAGAAAAATTTATTAGTAAAAATCCTCTAATCTATAAAAAAATATACTCAATGTTAATAAATACCAATCACGAAACATGGTTAAAAATATATAAACTATTTGTTCATCATGAGGATGATGATGATAAAATAAAAAAAATTACAGCCAATACTCTTGTGGTGACTGGAAGAGATGACATAGGATCAAAACCTAAAATGAGTGAGGAAATAAGCAAATTAATTCCGGTAAGCCTTTGTAAAATAATAGAAAAAGGTAAACATCTTTGTAATATAGAGTGTTCAGAAAATTTTAATATAACAATCAAAGAATTTATTGACGATAATGACTAAGCTTAAAGAATATAAAATGTTTATTGATGGAGAGTGGATAGACTCTGAGAGTAAAAAAACATTTGAAACTTTAAATCCTGAAAATAATGAACCTTGGGCAAAAGTGCCTGAAGCAAGTGCTAAAGATGTCAATAAAGCTGTCAAAGCTGCACAAAAAGCTTTTGAAGGTGAGTGGCCTAAACTATTACCAAGAGAGCGAGGCAAGTTCCTAAGAGCAATAGGAAATCAGTTACGAGAAAATGCTGAACTATTAGGAAAAATTGAAACCATAGATACTGGAAAATTATTTAGGGAAACGAAAAAACAAGCAAACTATATTGCGGAGTATTATGATTACTATGCTGGAATGGCAGATAAAGTTGAAGGCGCTGTTCTACCAATTGATAAACCAAATACTCAAGTAATAACAACTAGAATACCCATTGGAGTGATTGCTGCAATTATTCCTTGGAATTCCCAAATGCTTTTAACCGCAACAAAATTAGCGCCAGCATTAGCAATGGGCAATACTGTCGTAATTAAATCTTCAGAGTTAGCTCCTGCCGTAATGTTTGAATTTGCAAAATTGATAGAAAAAACCGGTATCCCAAAAGGAGTTGTAAATGTTATTTCAGGTTTTGGTGACCCATGTGGAAAAGCTTTAACCACACATAATCTAGTTGAAAAAATTGCCTTTACAGGAGGACCGGATGCCGCAAGAAATATAATTAGAAATTCTGCAGAAAATTTATCTGAAGTTAGCTTAGAACTTGGAGGCAAAAGTCCAGTTGCTGTTTTTGAAGACGCAGATCAAGAAAATGCAATTAATGGGATAACTGCTGGAATATTTGGCGCTAGTGGTCAAAGTTGTATTGCTGGTTCAAGATTATATATACAAAATAGTATTTATGATGAATTTTTAGATAAGTTGTCAATTCGTGCTGAAAAAATTAAGATTGGTGCGCCCATGAATGCTGATACAGAAATGGGGCCACTCAGTAATTTTAAGCAATTAGAAATAATAGAGAAAAATATCAAGCTTACTGTTGATCAAGGAGGAAAAATAAAATGTGGAGGTAAAAGGCATTCTTTTTCAAATAAAGGCTATTATTTTCCACCTACAATTATTGAATGTGAAAACCATAATCTTCCTGCTGCCGAAAATGAACTTTTTGGTCCAGTTCTTTCAGTAATGAAATTCAATGACGAAGCCGAAGTTGTGAATAAAATGAATGATAACCAGTATGGCTTATCTTCGGGTATTTACACAAAAGATCTTGGTAGAGGCCTTAGAGTTTCAAAAGCAATTCGAGCAGGAATTACTTTTGTTAATACTTACAGATTAATTTCACCATCCGCACCTTTTGGTGGAATAAAAGATAGTGGTTACGGTAAAGAAGCTGGGGTTGAATCTATTAAGGATTATACAAGAGTAAAAACAGTTTGGTTCCATACTTCTGATAAACCAACCCAAGATCCATTTTCAATGCGATAAAGGCAAATCAACCTTATAAATAAAAGAAATTTTCCCATTGAAAAATAAAGTCTAACAGTAAATACTCTATATATTAATAATATTATTAAAGAGGGGAAATATGAAAAAACTATTTATAGCTGCAATTATGTCTTTGTCATTATTATCGACAAGCACATTTGCAGAAATCAAAATGGGAATTATTTTAGGATTTACTGGTCCTATTGAATCTCTAACTCCAGCAATGGCAGCCTCAGCAGAATTAGCTTTTAAAGAAGCTTCTGATTCAGGTTCTTTGCTAGGCGGAGAAACGATTAAACCTTTAAGAGCAGATTCAACTTGTGTTGATTCAGCTGCCGCAACTACTGCTGCAGAGGGATTAATTTCACAAGGAGTTGCTGCAATTATGGGAGCAGATTGTTCTGGTGTTACTGGAGCGATTGCAAGTAATGTTGCGGTACCAAAAGGTGTAGTTATGATTTCACCTTCAGCAACGTCACCTGGTTTAACTACATTAGATGATAAAGGTTTCTTTTTTAGAACAGCTCCATCTGATGCACGTGGTGGCCAAATTCTTGCTGACATTACTAAAGACAGAGGAATTACAAGTGTTGCAATCACGTACACGAATAATGACTATGGCAAAGGTTTAGCTGATGTTTACACAGCAGCAGTAAAAGCTCATGGTATTAAAGTTACAACAGTAGCGGCTCACGAAGATGGTAAAGCTGACTATAGCTCAGAAGTTGGAGTATTAGCTTCTGCAGGTGGAGATGCTGTTGCAGTGATTGGATATCTTGACCAAGGTGGTAAAGGAATTATTCAAGGATCTTTAGATTCTGGTGCCTTTGATAAATTTATATTATCAGATGGTATGATTGGAGATGCTCTTACAGACACTTTTGGAAAAAGCTTAAACAAATCATTTGGTTCTTTACCAGGTTCGACAGGTAAAGGCGCTGGAGTGTTTAAAAAAGTTGGTAAAGCAGCTGGAATTGACTCTTCTGGTCCATACACTGGAGAATCATATGACGCAGCAGCTTTAATCGTACTTGCGATGCAAGCTGGTAATTCTGCTGACCGTGGTTCGATTGCTAAGAATGTAATGGCTGTAGCTAATGGTCCGGGAACAAAAATCTATCCTGGTCAATTAAAAAAAGCTCTAGACCTTTTAGCTAAAGGAAAAGCAGTTGATTACGAAGGAGCAACTGGTGTTACCTTTACAGATGTTGGAGAAGCTGTTGGTTCTTTTTTAGAAAAAGAAGTTAAAGGCGGCAAGTTTAAAACTAAAACACAAAGATAATAATAAATTTATAAACCTCAGCGGTGAAAACTGCTGAGGTTTTTTTATTTCATAAGTTTAATAAACTTAAATTTTTCTTACTTTTCTGGTCGATTTAATTGAATTAATAAGATTATAATCTAAAATAGTGCTAATTTAACTTTCATCATAATTAAAAAATGAGTACAATTTCATTACTTGAAACTAATAATTAAAGAGGGAGATTATGAATAAAATTAAAAGTAGAGATAGACGTCTTTATAACAAAGACCTAGCTCCTACTGACCCAAAAGACAAAACTTGGGGTTGGTTTGAAATCTTTAATGTTTGGGCAAACGATGTACAAAGTTTATTTGGTTATACTTTGGCTGCATCTTTGTTCTTAACATATGGATTAAACGGCTGGGCAGTGTTCTTAGCAATAATTCTTGCTGGGTTTTTTATAATGTGGTTAGTAAACCTTTCAGGAAAACCAAGTGTCAAACTTGGAATTCCTTACCCAGTATTTGCACGCGCAAGTATGGGGGTTATTGGTGCAAACTTTCCGGCAATGGTAAGAGGTATTGTTGCAATGTTCTGGTATGGTGCTCAAACATATTTTGCATCTACAGCTGTTGCGCTTTTACTCACAAGTCTATCTGGATCAGATGGTGGAAGTGATGTCTTCTTAGGAATGAATGGCATCGACTGGATATCATTTATATTTGTTGCAGGTTTTCAAGTTTATTTATTCTGGCAAGGTATTGATCTTATCAGAAAATTTTTAAACTTTGCGGGTCCTGCAGTTTATGCTGTTATGATTGTTTTAATGTTAGTAATCTGGGCGAAAGCTGGCGGAAGCCTTCTTTCAGAGGTTGGTAATATTTTCTCTGGGGTTGGTAGTTACAGCGGTGGATCATTTGCTGCTTTCCTAGCAATTTTTGGAACTATGGTTGCATATTTTGCTGCTGTAGTAATTAATTTTGGTGACTTTTCAAGATTTGTAAAAAATGAAAAAGAAATGAGAAAAGGAAACCTTTGGGGTTTGCCTGGAAACATTTTCTTATTCTCTTTTATAGCTTTGATGGTTACTGCTGGAACAGTTTCAGTATTTGGAGAGGCTATAACTAGTCCTACAGATATGGTTGCCCGTGTTGGTAATCTAGGACTTACAGTTATTGCTGCTTTCGCATTCTTTGCGGCTACAATTGGAATCAATATGGTGGCAAACTTTATCCCACCAGCTTATGACCTAGCAAATCTTATGCCAAGCAAGATCAACTTTAAAATGGGTGGTTTAATTACAGCCATAGTAGGTTTTGTTATTGGTGCATTATGGGTTTCATTTATAAGTAAAGTTGGAATGTTTCCTTTTGTAAATACACTAGGAGCTATTCTTGCGCCAGTTTATGGAATAATGATTGTTGATTATTACGTAATTAAAAAACAAAGAATTGACATTAATCAATTATTTTCTTCTAAAAAAGGCGGCAAGTATTACTACAATGACGGCTGGAACCAAAAAGCTTTCGTTGCTTGGGGTATAGCAGGTGTATTCTCAGTTCTTACTGTTTGGCATCCTTCACTATCAGGCTTAGGTGGTTATGCTTGGATAATTGGTGCAGCTCTTGGAACAGCTCTACATCTTATACTTTCAGGGAAAAAAAGTAGAAGATAATATTAAATTTATAAACCTCAGCGGTGCAAACTGCTGAGGTTTTTTTATATCTAAAAATTACTAATTACTTTAATAATTCCAAATATTGAGATAATAATAAGAAAATAAAAAACAAATTTTCTATAAGTTTCTTTCCTACTTTTAATAAATAACTTATTACCAATGGCAATGCCTAATGGTAAAACGATAACTAACGGTATAGTTCTATAGATAGTTGTTAAATCTACAATTCCTCCAAAAAAACTTAAAATAAAAGCATAGATGTCTGTTAAGAAAAACAAGGCAGCTAAAGAACCTCTTATAATGATCGGCTGAATATTAATGACAAGCAGAAAAACAGCTACTGGCATACCTCCTAACGTTGTGAGACTATTAATTGTTCCTGAGACCATCCCAGTAAAAATTCTAACTGGATTTATATTAAGTTTTTGATTTGAATATCCTTTCATTAAAATCATAGAAAAGAAAATAATGATTAAACAAATTGATAGATGAGTGACGTCAGGTGATAAAAATTTTAATAAATAAAGACCAATAGGAGAACCAATTATAATTCCAATCTGCATCTGAAAAACGAATTTCCAATCAATCTTATTCCAAATGTAAGGAATCATAAAAATACTTACTAAAACCTCTAAAATTAAAATTATAGGAACAATTTCTATGGCTGGAAGTATGAATGAAAAGCCCGAAATACATACCGCAGAAAAACCAAAGCCATTAAACCCTCTGATTATTGAAGCGATAAATACTGTAAAAATAATTATGGATACTTCAGTTATGCTTAACTGAAAATAAGATAAAAAATCCATTCTATTTTTTGCTTAATACGTCTGCTCTAAACGTTATGTAAACAGTAAGAATTAAAAGAGGCAAACAAAACAAGTTCATCATTTTCCAACCTGTAAAACTTAACAATATTCCTGCTGATAAACTTGCTAATGCCATTGTAGAATATACAATCAAATCATTCATTCCCTGTGCTCTAAATTTCTCTTCTTCATTATATGTTAAAACAACTAAACTAGTTCCTGAAATAAATAAGAAATTCCAACCTAATCCTAAAAACACCAACGAAACAAAATAATTTGCAAACGTTTGTTCAAGTAAACTTAAGATTATTGTCACTAAATAAAATATAACTCCTATGTACATTATATTACTATGTCCAAACTTTTTAATTAAATGCCCTGTAATTAAAGAGGGTAGAAACATGGCTACTAGATGGAATTGAAGAACTATACCTGTTTTTTCTAAACTTATTTTTTCCATCACGTGCATACTTAAAGGTGTAGCTGTCATTAAGCATGACATTACAGCATACGCAACCGCTGCTGCAGTTGCTGCTTGTAAAAATCTTGGCTGAAAAAGTATTTCAGAAAATTTTCGTCCACTATATTTATTATTAAAATCTACTTTTGCTTTTTCATTATCTTTATAAAAAAATAAAAGCATTGCTGGAATAAAAGTAAAAACAGTGAGTAAAAGATAAGAACCAGCATATAAATGCTCAGGAATAAGATTTTTCGTATAATTTGCTAAAGTTAAAGCCATAAAGCCAGAAACGATTCCAGCTAACATTAAAATAGAAATAGCTTTTGTCGCTTGTTCTTTCTCTACACTTTCTGCTGCTGCAAAACGATATTGATGAGTAAATGCCATCCCCATACCAAGAACTAGACATGCAATACAAAATAAAATAAAGTTTTGTTGAGTGATAGCGAAAGCAGCTAGCAAAGTAGTCCCTGAACTTCCTAAAGCCGCAAAAATAAAACCTAATCTTCTACCTATTTTACTCATTATTTTTGAAGCAAAAATAGTAAAAATTGCAGTGCCAACAACTGATAAAGCTACGGGTAATGTGGATAAAGATTTTATAGAAGTAATTTGTGACCCAATAATTCCACCTAAAAAAACTGTAATAGCTGCATTTGTAAATCCAAAAATTTGACTAAGAACTAACAAAGAAAGGTTTTTATTCATTAATAAAACGATAAGTATCAAATTTTCTCTATTACCTCAAGTTGTGGCACATATACCTATCTTTGGTATTAAGTTTAAGTTATTACTAACAACTGGATTAATTCCAGCTGGTTTTTTAGCATTTATTTTAAACGCTACACTTCCAAAAAAATAATATTTTAAATTATAAAAACCTTGGCGATTGAATCACCAAGGTTGAGTTTTAATAATAAAAATAATTTACTTTTCTTTCATAAAAAAATGCTTATAGTTAAATATGGGCACTATTAAAGAAGCACTAACATTCGATGACGTAACACTTGTCCCTCAATATTCTTCTGTACTTCCTTACGAAACAGTTACAAAAACTCAATTAAATAAAAATCTTAAGTTAAATATACCTTTAATATCTTCAGCTATGGATACAGTAACTGAGTCTATAATGGCTTTAGCAATAGCAAAATTAGGGGGTTTAGGAATTATTCATAAAAATTTAACTCCTACAAAACAAGCCGAAGAAGTTAAAAAAGTCAAAAAAAATAATATGATTGTGGGTGCTGCTATTGGAACCAGTGACAAAGATATAGATAGAATTTATAAATTATTAGAAACTAAAGTAGATTTAATTGTAGTAGATACGGCCCATGGTCACACTAAAAAAGTATTAAATACAATAAATACAATAAAAAAAATTTCAAATAATTGCGTTATTTGCGCTGGAAATATAGCTACAGGTAAAGCTGCAAAATTCTTAGCGGACGCAGGAGCGGACATAGTTAAGGTGGGAATAGGACCTGGGTCAATTTGCACAACACGACTTGTTACAGGTATAGGGGTTCCTCAACTGAGTGCTGTTTTAGACGTTAAAAAGGCACTTGAGAATTATAAAACTAAGATTATTTCTGATGGAGGTATAAAATTTTCTGGAGATATTTCTAAAGCATTAGCGGCTGGAGCAGATGCAGTCATGATAGGTTCACTATTCTCAGGCACGACAGAAAGCCCAGGTAAAGTATTTAAACACAAAGGTATATTATATAAAAATTTTAGAGGAATGGGTTCTATAGGAGCTATGTCAGTAGGTTCAGCTGATAGATACTTTCAAAAAAAAACTAAAAATATTTCTAAATATGTTGCCGAAGGTGTTGAGGGAATTGTGAAATTCAAAGGTCCAGTAGGTAAAGTTATTTATCAGTTAGTTGGTGGGTTAAAATCTTCTATGGGATATATGGGTTCAAAAACAATTAAAGAATTACAAAAGAAGTGTGAGTTCGTAAAAATTACTAAAGCTGGTTTTTACGAAAGTATGGTTCACAATATTGATAAAATTAAAAAATAATGGGTAGAGAAAAAATAATAATTATTGACTATGGTTCACAGTTTACACAGCTGATAGCAAGAAAAGTTAGAGAGCTAGGTGTGTATTCTGAAATAATTAATTTTTCAAAAACTCAAAAGTTAAGAAAAGATAAATTATTAAAAGGTATAATACTGTCAGGAGGACCTTTAACAGCCACAAATAAAAAAACACCCAAGTTAAATTCTGAAATTTTAAACTTAAAAATACCAATATTAGGTATTTGCTATGGTCATCAAATTTTGTCTAAAAAACTCGGTGGAAAAATTAAAACTTCAAAAAAAAGAGAGTTTGGAAGAGCTTACATAAAAAGTTTTACCAAAAGTCCTATTACTAAAAAATTCTTTGGAACAAAAAAAAATTCAGTTTGGATGAGTCATCAAGATGTTGTGAGCGTTATACCAAAAGGGTTTAAAAAAATAGCTTCTAGTCCAAACTCAAAATTTGCAATTATTGCTAATGAAAATAAAAAATATTACGGAATACAGTTTCATCCTGAGGTGACCCATACAACAAACGGTAAAATTTTAATAAAAAATTTTTTGTTTGATATCTGTAAAATGAGAAAATCTTGGAATCCAAAAAATCAAGCTAAATTGCTAATTACAAAGATGAAAAAAGAAATAAAAAATGAGAAAGTTATATGTGCTTTATCAGGAGGTGTAGATAGTAGCGTAGTAGCTTTATTATTAAAAAAAGCTATTAACAAAAATCTTGTCTGTGTTTTTGTTAATACTGGTTTACTTAGGAAAAATGAAGCTAATGAAATTATAAGAACATTTAAAAAAAAATTTAGAATTAAGTTTATTTATATAAATGCTTCAAAATTATTTTTAAAAAAATTAAGAGGCGTTACTAATCCTGAAAACAAAAGAAAAGTTATTGGTAAGCTATTTATTCAATTATTTGAAAAATATTCTAAAAAAATTAAGAAAGTTAAATTTTTAGCTCAAGGAACTCTTTACCCTGATATAATTGAAAGCAAAACAGTTACAGGAAGTCCTTCTTCCAAAATAAAGTCGCATCATAATGTTGGGGGTCTACCGAAAAAAATGAAATTTAAATTAATTGAACCTTTAAAAGAATTATTCAAAGACGAAGTTAGAAAACTTGGTTTAGAATTATCTTTATCAAAAAAAATTCTTTATAGACACCCTTTTCCAGGTCCTGGTTTGGCAATAAGAATTCCTGGAGAGGTAACAAAACAAAAAGTAGAAATTCTTCAAGAGGCTGATTTTATATTCATGAATGAATTAAAAGAATCAAATTACTATAATAAAATTTGGCAAGCGTACGCTGCTTTACTTCCTATGAAAACAGTTGGTGTTATGGGTGATAGTAGAACGTATGAATACACTTGTCTTTTGAGAGCAGTAACATCTGTGGATGGCATGACGGCAGATTTTTTTAATTTTGATAAGACTTTTTTACAAAAAATATCAAATAAAATTGTAAATTCGGTTAAAGGTGTTAATAGGGTCGTTTATGATATTACGTCAAAACCTCCAAGCACAATTGAACTAGAATAATTTTTTTATACTAGATATGCTTAATTTTCTCCGGCAAAATACCTTTGGGTCTATATCTCATAACTAATAATAGAGCTATTCCCATTACTAGCAACCTGAAATAAGGAATGGTATTTATCAAATGTAGCCTTAAAGCATTTGTTTCTTCTAAGCCACTTGTAAATAAATTAATTAAAAACAAAGAAGCTGGCGCAGCTTCAATCCATAGAAACCAAACGGCAAAACCTCCTAAGATTGCTCCAAAATTATTTCCACTACCACCAACTATTACCATTACCCAGATTAAAAAAGTATATCGCATTGGTCTATAGCTGCCTGGCGTAAATAGACCATCGTATGTAACCATCATTGCTCCCGCTATTCCCACCACAGCCGAACCAAGAACAAAAATTAAAAGATGTTGTTTTACTACATTTTTACCCATTGCATTTGCTGCTTCATCGTTGTCTCGAATAGCCCTCATCATTCTACCCCACGGTGAATAAAGAGCTTTTTGTGTAACAATTAATAAAATTATTACCACGATTGAAAAAAGACCTGCATAACACAATTTGACAAATACTGTAGAGCCATCAATGACTAGTTGTTTTAATAATTGCTCTCTTTCTAAAAGATCAATAACTAAATTTAAAGCTCCCTGATTAAATTTTTCAACTAAATTAATAAACCACTGTGTAGTTTGAAGCTCAATTTCATAAGGCACTGGTCTTTTTAAACCAATAACATTTTTAACTCCTCGAGTTAACCAATCTTCGTGTTTTATTACAGCTATTACAATTTCTGAAATTAATAGTGTTGCTATTGCTAGATAGTCTGCGCGTAATCCCAGTGCAATTTTGCCTATTACATAAGCCAATGCTCCAGCAAAAAAAGCTCCAACAATCCACGAAAATAAAATTGGTAGACCCATTCCTCCTAAGAAACCAGTTGTTGCTGGATTAACAGCTTCTATCAAATGAATTGCTGGACCAGATATTAATCTTATAAAAATAATTCCTACTATTATAACCAAGGCAATTATATAATTTCTGTTGCTCGATTTTTTATATTTGTTGAGAATAAAGCGAACAATAAATACTATAGAAGTAATTATTAATGCACATATAACTATTTTTAATCCACCTACTTGCCAAGCTTCCTTAACTGGGGGAACTGAAACTAAAACAGCTGCAAGACCACCTAATGCGGTGTATCCCATAATTCCAAAATTAATTAGCCCTGCATACCCCCATTGAATATTAGCTCCCATTGTCATTACCGCTGAAATTAAGCAAAAACATAAAATTGATAAAGCCATACTCCAAGACTGTAAAAAACCCACTAGAATTATAAGTCCTAACATTATTGCATAAGCACTAATAATATTTGAGTATTGCTTCATATTATTTTACCTTTAAAAATGCCCGAGGGCCTAAATAACAAAACAATTACCAATATTGAAAAAGAAACTGCAAACTTGTAGTCGGTTGAGAGCAGCTGTAACAAACCATCAGGTTCTAAACTTTCTGGGAGAATATAAATAAAAAACTTTTTATATGCATAAGTTATAAGTATTTCTGAGAAAGCGATAACATACCCACCTAAGAAAGCTCCAAAAGGATTTCCAATTCCCCCAACAATTGCTGCGGCAAATATTGGAAGCATATTATTAAAATAAGTAAATGGTTTAAAACTTTTATCTAAACCATAAAGAGTTCCACCAATTGTTGCTAAAATTGCAGCAATGACCCAAGTAATCATAACTACTTTTTTAGGATCTATTCCAGATAAAAGTGCTAAATCTTCATTATCTGAATAAGCACGCATGCTTTTTCCAGTTTTTGTTTTATTCAAAAACCAAAATAAAATAGAAACAACAATAATTGTGACCAACAAAGTAATGACCTGTGTTGATTTGATTGTTAATCCTTCATTCAAACCTGTCATTTCTTTAAATTCATTTGCTTTTAAAATAAACTTTTCTCCATCAAAAAATCTTCTATCAAAAGGTCCAATAACTATTCTTACAATTGCTTGGGTAACAAACATTGTTCCTATACTCACCATCGCAAGCATCACAGGTGGGCTTTTTTTCGTACGATAATAACTGAAAACTAATTTATCCTTAGCAAGGACGTATAATATTGTAATAATAACACCAAAAGGGATTGCGAGTAATGCAGTGGGAAGGACACCTAAGTTAATTCCAAGGGATTGGAAATACCACGTAAACAAAATTGTAAACATGGTGCCAAACGACATGAGATCACCAGCCGTAAAATAAGCAAATCTCAAAATACCATAAATTAAAGAAACAAAAATGGCACCTAATGCTAATTGCGAGCCATAAGATAATGCAGGCACAAATATATAATTTAAAAGTAAAACTATTGAATTTATAAAATCCATATTAACCTCCTAAAAAAGAGCTTCTTACTCTTGGGTCATTCAATAATTCTTTTCCCGTTCCTGAATATTTATTCTCACCTGTAACTAACACGTACCCTCTGTCTGATATACTTAATGCTTGTTTTGCATTTTGCTCAACCATTAAAATAGCTACATTTGTTTTTTTAACTTTTAAAATATGATCAAATAGTTCATCCATAACAATTGGAGAAACTCCAGCCGTAGGTTCATCAAGCATTAAGACGGATGGCTTTATCATCAATGCTCTACCCAATGCTACTTGCTGTCTTTGACCACCAGACAGCTCACCAACAATCTGAGATTTTTTTTCTTTTAAAATGGGAAACAATTCATAAATTTCATTAATGATTTCTTGAAGATTTTCATCTCTTAAAAAAGCACCCATCTCTAGATTTTCCTCAACACTTAATCCAGCAAATACGTTTTTAGTTTGTGGAACAAATGATATTCCTTGTTTAACTCTATCTTGTGGGTTTAAATGCGAAATATCTTTACCGTCTATAATAACTTTTCCTGATTTAAGATTTAATAAACCTAACATAGCTTTCATTGCTGTAGATTTACCAGCTCCGTTTGGGCCAATTATAGAAACTATTTCACCTTGATTAACATTTACTGAACAAGAAGAAATTATATCAGGTCCATCATCATAACCTCCTGTCATTTTTACTCCTTCGAAAAACGCCATTAATTTTAATCCTTTATTTTAGATCCTCTACCTAAATAACTTTCTATAACTTTCTCATCTTTTTTAACTTCGTCAGGAGTGCCTTCAAATAAAACAGAGCCTTCAGCCATTACAATTACTGGATTGCACAACCGGCTAATAAATTCCATATCATGTTCAATCATACAAAAAGTGTATCCTTGTTCTTTGTTTAATCTCAATATTGCACTGCCAATATCTTTTAAAAGAGTTCGATTAACTCCAGCACCGACCTCGTCTAATAAAACTAACTTTGCATCAACCATCATGGTTCTACCTAGCTCTAATAATTTTTTTTGTCCTCCAGATAAATTTCCCGCAAGTTCATTTGAAAGATGTTTTAAATTTAAAAAGTCAATTACCTTTAAAGCTTTTGTTTTAATTTTAATTTCTTCTTCTTTAACAAGTCTTGGTTTAAATAATGCATTAACCAAATTTTCACCAGACTGGTTTCCTGGAACCATCATTAAGTTTTCTAAAACTGTAAGATGTGTAAACTCATGTGCAATTTGAAAAGTTCTTAAAACACCTTTTGAAAACAATTCATAAGAAGGAACATCCGTAATATCTTCATCATTAAATAAAACTGCTCCCTTTGATGATTTTAAATTTCCAGCAATTAAATTAAATAATGTTGTTTTACCTGAACCATTGGGTCCAATAATTCCTGTGATAGAACCCCTTTTTATTTTTAAAGAACAATCAGATACAGCCGCAAGACCTCCAAAGTATTTTGAAAGATTGTCTACTTGCAGAATATTTGGATCTGACACCATAGAAAATTATACTTTATTTAATCTATTGAGAATACTATTAAGCGATTTTTCTAAAGACTTGTAATAACCAGATTTCCTAAGTTCTTTGACGCCTTGTTCATTAAGTCCACCAGAAGTTTGAGATTCAGCAACCAAGTGCATTAAATTTTTTTTTGATTTAATTGCCGAGTCTTCTGACAAAGCAATAAACAAAGAGGTTATATACTTTTGAGCTTTATCTCTTTTAATTCCTCTTTTTACAAGCCAGTCAGCTTGAACCTTCAACATTTCATAAAATGGAGCCATCATACCTGACATAGACCAAAAGCTATTTGATAATTTTTCACTTTTAATCTCTATCGTTGTTCCAATTTTATCAAAAAAACTCTTTACTTGATTGTTTGGTGGACAAATAGGAACTGGTCCCTTCCCTATTGAAATAGGTGGCAAAGGTATGGCTCTAACAATTTTAACTTTCTTATTAATAAATTTTTTTAATTGAGCTAATTTAATTGTAGATATAAAACTAATTATTTTTTGATTAGAACTAAACTTTAATTTGGGTATTATTTGTTCACCAATTTTTGGAGTAACTGCTAAAAAAATCCAATTGCATTTATCAACAATTTCTTGATTAGTTTTTGCTATAGAAACTTTTTTAAACTTTTTACTTAATTTTAACGCTTTACTCTTATTTCTTGGAGAAACTAATATTTTTTTAAATGCAATTTTAGAACCACAAATTCCATTTACAACTGCTACGGTAATATTACCTGTTCCAATAAATCCTAGTTTCATAATAAAATCAACAATACATAAAGAGTGACAAAATGGTAGATAATTTTAACAAATCTATAATATATTAAATATATAATAAAAATTATAATAGGAGATTAAAATGATAGACAAATTTAATGGGATTATTTATTTAATCATTTTCATAGTCCATTTTTTAGGTTTCGGAATTTATGCTTATCAAATGATAATTAATAACAAAAAATTTAGAGCAAAATTTGAAATGGACGAAACAGCAACACCTATAATGCGAATGATAGGCGCTTCGTTTCTTGGATCATTATTAATGGCTCTTTACATTATGTTCATTAGACCTGGAGGAGTAGAGGGTACTTGGGCATTTTTTAATTTAGTTTTTGTACAAAATCTTTCTATCTTCATTGTAAATACTTACTCAATTAAAATTGATAAGACAGGAGTAAAAAACGATTCAAATGAAGGGGTTATTGCGCCACTAGTTTTTACAATTTTAATTGCTATTCTTATTTACGGGCTTTCAGATAAAATTTACTATTAAAAAAATAAGAAGAAAAATATGTCAATAATAGAAAAAATGACGAAAGCAGTAAATGAAGGTGATCAAAATATAGCCAAAGAAATGATACATGATGATTATAAATTTTTAATGCATTCATCAGGTAAATCTTTAACTAAAGAAGATGTTGTTAAATGGGTTGGAATGAAAGACGTAAAAAAAGAAAAAGTTAGAGTTCTTTTTGAAAATGACGACGTTGGTTTCGAACATGCAATGGTTAGCTATAGTGATGGTAATAAAGAAGCTGTTATGTCTTACTATAAATATAAAGATGGAAAAGTAGTTTACCAAGAAACTGGTGCTACTAAATTACGAAAATAAATTTAATGAAAAAATCTGAACTACTGTTCATAGCTATAATGGGACTCGGCATGAGTCTCATTATGACGCTAGTAATTACTTATATCAATACTGGCATGGACAGTGAATATATAAACCGTTGGTTTAAAGCATGGCTAGCTGGTTTCCCAATTGCAGTTGTTGCATCAGCTATTGTTGCTCCAATTGCAAAAAAAATAACGGAAAAATTTACATCTTAAATAAAATGAAGAGAGTATTAATACTTTTTTCTTTTTTTATATGCTTCTCTAATAATGTATACGCACAGGAATTCAAACTTGAAAAGATAGTTGATGGATTGGATGAGCCATGGAGCTTATCTTTTATTGATGAAGAAAATATACTTTTCACTGAAAAGCCAGGAAAATTATTTTCACTAAATTTAAAAAATAAAAAAATTTCTGAAATTAAACATAATTTAAAAGTATTAGAATACGGTCAAGGTGGATTGCTAGATGTTTTGTTCAAAGATCAAGATGTTTATATTTCTTACACTGAAAATAGAGGTAATTGGACTACGAGCACTTCAGTAGCAAAAGGTAAATTAAATCAAGATAATATTCAATTTAAAAATATCTTTAGAGCTGAACCTCCAATAGACTCTAAGTATCATTTTGGCTCAAGATTAGTAATAAAAGATAAATATCTTTTTATAACTGCAGGTGAAAGAGGCCAAGGTATGATAGCGCAAGACCCAACTAAACATCCAGGTAGTATCATTAGAATAAATTTAGACGGATCTATTCCAAAAGATAATCCAAAGTTTAAACACAAAGATAAAAAAGATTGGTTGTCTGAAATATTTCAGATAGGTGTTAGAAATCCACAAGGAATAGCCTTATCACCCTTCGATGATAAAGTTTACCTTAGTAATCATGGAGCTAAAGGTGGAGATTGGTTTGGAACAGCAAATTTTGGTGAAAATTATGGATGGAAAATTTTAGGCTGGGGAGGAACTAATTATACAGGAACAAAAATTGGACCTAAATGGAAAAAAGGATTCACGAAGCCAATAAAATATTGGCTTCCTTCAATAGCAGTAAGTGCAATTTTAATTTATAAAGGAAATGAATTTAAAGAATGGAATGGAGATGCACTAATAACTTCATTAAAAGATAAATCTCTACGAAAAATCAAGTTTAAGGCTGCTGAATTGGTTGATGAAGAAATTATTTTTAAAGATGCAATTGGCAGAATTAGAGATATAAAGATACAAAATGAAACTGGGGAAATTTATCTATTAACTGATGATGGTTCTCTTTGGAGAATGTATAAATGAAAAAAATATTTATTATATATGGACACTATGATGACAAATCTTTTAATGCCTCAATTAAAAATACCTTTATAGAAACGGTAAAAGAAAATGGTCATAAAGTTGATTGTGTAGATCTCTATAAAGAAAAATTTGATCCAGTTTTTACAGGTGGAGAACCGGGTGAGGATGTGCTTGATCATCGTAAAAGAATAGATAGTTCAGATATAATTGTTTTAATAGCGCCAATTTGGAATTTCAGAATGCCAGCTATCGTAGAAGGATGGATAGATAAAGTTCTATCTCCACCATGGGCCTTTACTTTTAAAAGACTATTTGGAAATTATGGTTATCCGAAAGGCAACTTAAAAGATAAGAAAGCAGTAATATTTTGTACTTATGGTTCGCCAAGATTAGCAATAACAACTTTTTTTTTAAACTTACCTATTCGGAGACTTAAGCGTGGTGTATTTTATATCTGTGGGATTACAAATATTTTATATAGAAGATATTTTGCGGTACCTTTCGTGAGTGATGAGGAAAGAAAAGGGTTTTTAGAAGATGTTAAAAAAACTGCTAAAAATCTTTAATATTGAAGGAATAACAGAATTATGAAGAAAAATTTAGGAATTTTGATTCTAAGTTTGTTTTTTTTTAGTACTGTTAATGCTGAAGAAAGAAAAATTGAATTAGATAGACTATTTACTCAATTAAAAAATACAAAAAATTTATCATCTGCTCAAATAGTAGAAAATAAAATATGGGAAATTTGGGAAATCCACCCTTCTAATGATAGGAAGGGCTATAGATTAACTGAATTATTAAATCAAGGCACTCTTTTAATAAACAGAAAAGAATTAAATAAAGCTTATGAACTTTTTACTCAAATAATTGCAAAAGATCCCAATTGGTCTGAGGCTTGGAATAAACGTGCAACAGTTCTTTATTTAAAGAAAAAATATCAATCTTCATTAGATGATATTAATATAACACTTACTCTTGAACCTAAACATTTTGGCGCTTTATCAGGTCAGGCTTTAAATTATATAAAACTAAAACAATATGAGAAAGCAATTGAAAGTTATAAGGCTGCACAAAAAATATATCCTGTTATAGATGCTTCTAAAAAAATCATACCACAGCTTCAAGAATTGATTAGTGACCAAGCTGTATGAAGAAAATATTCTATATCGTTATAATAATTCTATTTACTTCAAATGTCTCTTCAGCAAAGAATATTAAAGAAGCTTATTTTGCAGGGGGTTGTTTTTGGTGCATGGAAGAATTTTTTGAACAAGTAAAAGGAGTGGAAGAAGTGATTTCAGGATATTCTGGTGGCAATACACAAAACCCCACTTACAAAGAAGTCACATATGGAAATACAGGTCATTTTGAAGCTGCAAAAATAATTTATGATGAAGATATTATAAATTACAAAGAGCTTCTAAATTTTTATTGGCAAAACATCAATCCATTTGATGCTTCTGGTCAGTTTTGTGACAAGGGGTCAAGCTACAGATCTGTTGCCTTTTATAAAACACAGAATGAAAAAGATGAGATAAAAAATTCTATAATAAATATTGAAAAACAGTTTAAAGGTAAAAAAGTAGTTACGTTTATAAGAAAATTTGAAAAATTTTACCCCGCAGAAGATTATCATCAAGATTATTATCAGGAAAATTTTATGAATTACTTACTTTATAAAAAAGCTTGTGGAAGAGAACAAACAATTAAGAATATATGGAATTAATAATTAAGATTCAGTTTTCCCCAGCAAGTTAACCATTACCACCCCAATAATGATTAATATTAAACCAACTGTTGTATAAAAATTGGGAGATTGATTGAATTTAATTATACCAACCACAGATGTTGCAATAATACATAGGCCTGCAAAAGAAGCATATGTAACTCCCACAGGTACTGTTTTCATGACGTTAGAAAGCGCATACATACATAAAATAATTGTTATTGAGCTAACAACACTTGGAAACCATTGCGTGAATCCTTCTGCACTTTTTGCAAAGCTGTTTGAGGTGGTTCCAAAAATAATTGCTAAAAATAAGAATATGTATGGATTGCTAATGTTCATTTAATTACTTTCCATCTAATCTAGATGAGTCGTTAGTTTTAGGTTTGTAAGTTGGAGATGTTTCGTGATGTAAAGCACAATTGCTAATGCTGACAAATTTTGCTTTAGTTCTTTTAAATATTTCTTTTTCAACATCAAACCAAAAGGAAGGCGGATCATATGAGCCGCCAGCTGCGCCCATTAAACCTTTCATGTGGGATAGAATCCAAAACATGCTTGTTCCGCAATTAGTGCAAAAATTAGTTTCAAATATATTTCCGCTTTCAGTAGTAAATGAATATTTTTTTAGATTACCAGACTCTATTGTTAAATTTTCTTTTTTAAAATAAACAGAAATTCCAAATGCCGTTCCTGTTCTTAGTTGGCAATATCTACAATGACAAACTCCAGTTTTTTCTGGTTTTCCAATGCTGTGAAATCTAACTTTACCACAAGCACACCCGCCGTAATGTTTTTCTAAATTATTCATAAATAACTATTTAACAATGACAAAAGTATAGCTGATAAAACGGTAGGATAAACTAAATTCTTTTTAGTTATAAAAAATATAAATATACTTATTAAAATAACAATTAATCTAACCCATAATTCAGCTTCTTCTAATACACCTGCAGGAAAAATGACAATTCTTGCAATAAGAGCGGCTAATATTGAGTAAGCGATACAATTAAACCATCTAAAAAGTTTTGAAGTAACATCTATTTTTTCTGAGCTTACTACACCCAAAAATCTAGATAAGTAAGTTGCCAATGAAGTAACTAAAATAACCAAAATGATATTGCTAGACAATTCGCTCATTTAAACTCACCCACAAAATAAGCAATAGTTCCTGCTAGGACTCCGCCATATAAGACAGACCATTCAGGAGAAACAAAAAAAAATAAAGGTCCAAGAATTGCACCTAAAATTATAGAAAGATTTATTTGCAAACTTTTCATTGCCCCAACCATCATGCAAGTAAAATAAACTGGATTAACAATAGCTAAACCAATCATCATATCTTTGTTTAAGTAATCAGAAATTAAAAAACCAACAATAGTTGACGTTATGGCTATAAGCCACGTTCCTGTTCCTATGCCCATCCAAAAATCTATCCGGTATTTTTTTTCAATAGTTTGGTATTTACTTTTCATAATTAGCCAGGCGGAAACTGCAATAAAATGACAAGATAAATAATATTTCCATCTTGGTTGTTTTTTATGAATTAAGAGAGGCATTAAAGAAACTGTCATTGGATATAATCGAGCATTTACCAGCCAAACTGCTAGAAATATATTAATTAAAGAAGCTCCAACTAAAAAAGACTCAGCCATAACCAACGAACCTGGTAGTGCATAAGTCAAAAAAGTCGAAAAAATACTTTGTTCCAAATTAAAACCAATATTTTTTAAAAGAGCCCCGATGGCTATGAAACTCGCACCAAGGGCAAATGCCGGACTATCTAATCCTTTTACAGATTTAAGCCCTTGAAAAAAATACTTAGAATTTACCACTATCCTCCTAGGAATAATCTTCCAACATCCGGATTTTTCAATAAATCGTTTCCTGTCCCAGCAATTGCTGTTTGTCCCGAAACTAAGACGTAACCAATATCAGCAAACTCCAAACCTTTTTTTGCATTTTGTTCGACAAGAATTATAGTTTTTTTTTCATTCTGCTGTAGGTCTCTTAAAATTTCAAAAACCATATCTATATATTTTGGTTCTAAACCAATTGAGGGCTCGTCCACTAACAATACAGAAGGTTTCATTACTAGTGCTCTAGATATTTCTAGCAGTCTTCTCTCTCCTCCTGACAACACTTTTGCTGGCTGGTTTCTTCTATTTCTTAATCTTTCATATCTTTCAAAAATTTTTTCCATTTCTTTATAAGATTCTTCCGTTCTGTCTTTTATATAACCTCCCATAAGTAAATTTTCTTCGACTGTCATATCTGGAAAAACAGAATTGTCTTGCAATATATATGCAATACCAACTGACTTAAGCTTTTCAGCTGGTGTTAGGTTTGTAATTTCTTGTCCATTAATTTCTATTTGTCCTGAAAAAATATTAGTAAATCCATATATAGAGTGAAGAATTGTAGATTTACCTGCGCCATTTGGTCCAATTAAACAAAGTGATTGTGCTTTGCTTACAAATAAATCTAAATCATGTAGGATTTCCATTTTTCCATAACCAGCTGATAATTTTTTTATAGTTAAATGATTATCTTTTGGTGATAATTTTTTAAGCTCTTCTACACCTGGAGCTTTACCTAAGACTTCATATTGGTTTGGCATTATTGAGCCCCCAAGTAAGCATCGATAACTCGCTTATCATTTTTAATTTCCGCAGGTGATCCAGTGGCAAGCATTTGCCCATGCGCCAAACAAAAAATATTTTGAGCCAAACTCATGATTACTTTCATATTATGCTCAATAACTAAAAGAGTGATCCCGTACTCTTTATTTACTTTTATTAAACGATCAATAATTCCATTAATTAAAGTTGGATTAATTCCAGCTGTTGGCTCGTCTAGCAATAACATTTTTGGTTCATTCATTAACGCCATTGCAAGTTCCAATAACTTTTGTTGGCCAAAAGATAAATCGCCTGCTCTAAGTTTTCTTTTTTGATGTAACCCAACAAACTTTAATAATGTTTCAGCTTTATCAGTTAATTCTTCAGGCATCTTTTGGAAAACAGTTAATATTCCATCATTTTCAGGTTTGTGACTAATTAGCATGTTTTGAATACAATTTAATTTTCCATAAATCCTTGTTTGCTGAAATGTTCTAAGTAAACCAAGTTTTGCAACAACGGGAACTGGTAATTCCGAAACTTCTGTTCCTTCAAATTTAATAGATCCCTCGTCTATTGGATAAGTTCCTACGATAGAATTAAATAAAGTGGTTTTACCGGATCCGTTAGGTCCAATTAATCCAACAATAGAACCTTGCTCGACTGACATTGAAATATCAACATTAGCTTTAACTCCGCCAAATGATTTGCTTACACCTGATACGTCTAGTATAGCCATTATTTTAATTCTATCTGCGCTTTTCGATCTGCTTCGTCGATAACTTCTCCAAACTTTTCTGGATATTTTTCTCTTAACCATCCCATTAGTCCTTCTGGGAAATAAACTACGATAACAACAATTAAAACTCCAAGAGCAACATATTGCCATCCTAAGAAGTAAGTCCAAAAACCTTCTTTAAATAAATGAAAGATAGTTGCGCCGACAAGAGGTCCCCATAAAGTTCCTTTTCCACCAAGGATTGCCATTAAGACCATAAACACACCAAAAGTTGGTCCAGCAAATGCAATTTCCGTTGGTTCAATGTAACCATTAATGTGTCCCATTAATCCCCCAGCAAGACCTACAAAAAAAGCTGAAACCATCCATCCAATAATTTTGTATCTCATTGTATAAATGCCCATTGCTTCAGCTTTATCTTCGTTGTCTCTTATTGCATTTAATACTAATCCAAATCTTGTGCTGTATGCCCACTTTAAAAACATAAAAGTAAAAACTGCTAACGCAAAGCTTAAATAGTAAAAAAATTGTGATGATAATTCATTTGAACCAAATTCCTTTGGCCAAACAGGAACTGTCATTCCTTGGCCTGCTCCAATTATTTCTATTCCACTAGCAATTTCACCAGCAGCTATTCCTAAAGCTAATGTGCAAATTGCAAAGTAGTGTCCTCTTAAGCCTAAAATTCCATAACCAATTATTCCAGCGACTAACATTGGAATAATTCCTGATAACAATATTCCAAAAGCGAAACCTTGAAAAAATTGTGGAATTGTATGTACAAAAGTTTTTTCACCGCCAGCATCTGTCCATTCAGCAAGAGAGAAGAACATTGCAATTTGAGTGCTTGAAGCAACATACATTCCAATACCAAAAAATAAGATATTACCAAATGTATTGTAGCCCATTTGACCACCTTGAACATCCCAAGTCATAGCCAATACAATTAATATATAAAGAAATGACAATTGAAGCTTATAAGCAGGAAATAAAAATGCTCCAGCCAAACCAAAGATTATTAAACCTACGTATAGAAAAGTATTCTTATTCATTACTTTAGATACTCTCTTTTTCTAGATAATTTAAATCTTCTATAAACTAAGATTAAAACAAGTAATGAAAAAACTGCAGCAATTCTAAATTCTGTTCCAAGTAAATAATCAGCCCATTCTTCAAATATACCAAGGCCCATTCCTGATATTGCAACTGCTGGTAAATTTCCAAGACCTGCAATAATTACAATCATAAAAGATCGGACTGTATAGGTTAATCCTGTATAAGGATGTAACGTAAAAGTAATCGCAATACATGATCCAGCTATTCCACATAACGCCGCATTCAATCCAAAAGTTGCTGCGTAAACTTTTTCTGTATCAACTCCTAAAATCTTTGCTGCTCTTGCATTCTGGGCTGTTGCTCTAATAGCTCTACCTAACTTTGATTTTTTCATATATACAACAAGAATTATTGCTGAAATTACACAAACAACTCCTGAAAAGATTTTAGCATTTGGTAGTGTTACCATATTATCAAACAACATAGTTGTTCCAAAGTTTGATTGAGCAACAACAACATCTGCACCAAATGCAAAATTCATCAATTGCTGTGCTAAAATACTAATACCAAACGTTGCCAAAATTGAGATAAACAAGTCTCTATCTACCACTTTATTAATTACTAATTTGTACATTCCCCAGCCAACAAAATACATAATGACTGGTGATACAATTACTCCGAACGCTGGATGAATTCCTAAAACATACATAAAGTATGCAATGTAGCCACCCATGATTACCAATTCTCCTTGAGCAATATTAATTATATTCATTACTCCCCACTGCAATGCCATTCCGTAGGCAATCAGTGCAAACAAAATACCCAAAAGTATTCCATCCATTGATGCTTGAACCATCAGTATTGGAACTTGAAAAATTAAAAAATCCATAATTTTTTTAATTAGAAAAAAATACCCCCTGCTTTACTAGGGGGTATTTTATATAAGACTTGTTATCTTTTAGACCAAGAAGGAATTGGGTGTACTAGCTCAGCTGAAGCCCACTTTGTAGGAGCAACAACTTTATTTTCACACTTACTTCCATCGTCATTACAAATTACTTGGAAAAGAACCATCGGTTTAGAAACGTTCTGACCGCCTTCAGCAAATTTTATGTTTCCATAAAAAGTTTGCATGTCAGTTGCAGCCAATGCATCTCTTACTTTTTTAGTATCAAAAGAATTTGCTCTTTCGAAAGCATCTTTGAAAACTAATAAAGCCGCTGATGACTCTGCTGATTGGTAAGGTGGGTCGTAGTCAAACTTTTTCTTAAAGTCTGCTGCGTATTTCATTCCACCGCCAAAAAACTTATCTTTATAAGATAAAGACTTGTGCCATTGAGATGCGCATAAAGCATATTCAGCAGCTTTACCATGTTGCTTAGAAAGCTTAGCGGCATCACAATGTGTCATTGCTAACATTTTCACGTCAACTTTCATCTCTGAGATTTGTCTTACCGCAGTTAAAGCACCTTTTGTGTGTCCTGATACAACAAGTACATCTGGATTAGTAGCTTTTACCTTAGATAATGTAGCAGCCATATCATTTAGTTCTTTTGGCAACTTGTCGTCAATTATGATTTTAGATTTAGTTCTTTCAGCAGCATCTAAAATACCCAATCTCACGTCTTGTGAGAAAGCATCCTGTTCAAATGCCATAGCAATCGTAACAGGTTTTCCACCATTTTTTTCAACCGCAAGATCAATTGCTACATCTAAATATAAATTTGCTGGAGCTAACACTGCAAATAAATATTTATACCCTTTTGTAAATAATGATCTTGATGCGCCATTAGCTTCCACCATTGGAATTTTATATTTTTCCGTTACTGGAGCCATAGCTTTAGTTAATCCTGAGCTGTATGGTCCAAGCATAAACTGAACGCCATCTTGTTTAATTAATCTTTCCGCAAGTTGAGCAGCTCGACCAGAGTTTGATTCATCATCGTAGTAGATAATTTCAAACTTGTAAGTTTTTCCACCAACTTTAACACCGCCCATACTATTAATTCTTTCAACGGCTAAATTGTAACCGTTTTGTGTATGAACGCCATTTGATGAATACTTCCCAGTTAGAGATACCGCAGCACCTAAAATTATTTTATCTCCCACTACCTTTGAAAAAGAAACTGTAGTTGAAACAAATATTAGAGTTATTGCGGAAAAAAATGTTAATACAAGTTTAGATACTTTATTCATTTATTCCTCTCTTTAAGTTAATTGTTTAATAATATGATTTAACCCTCTTTTAAAAAAAATGACAATATATAAGATTTAATAATTTTGAGTGATGGCGATAAATAAAGCTATAATAATAAGAACACACGCTGAAATTGTATTAATAGTTTTTGGGTTGGCCTTTAACCATTTAACCATTTTATCTGCAGCTACAGCGTAAGCCATTAAGGATAGAAAATCTAAACTAATATAAGTAAACATTAAAATTAAAAACTGCACATAATAATTAGAATTAAAATCTAAGAATTGCGGAAATATCAAAGGGAAAAACATCCATGCTTTTGGACTTGTGCCCGCAACTAAAAAACCGTCCTTATAAAAAGAAAAAATACTTTTGGAGTAACTTTTTTTTTCATTTATATTTGAAATTTTGGAATTATAAATATCATAAGCCAAGTAAAATAAATAAATTATACCAAGCCATTTTAGAATATTTAAAATTTGTATGTTATTTGAAAAAAGTTCACCAATGACAAATACCACCAAAACCATTTGTACTGTGTTTGCGCTAATGTCTCCTAACGCTGTCCATATACACTTTTTTACTCCATAATTTACTGCTTGAGATACAATTACAATTCTTGGGGTGCCTGGTGTTATAAATAATAAAAAAATAATTTGAAGAAATAATATATAATTGACTGGAAACATTTATTTTAATTACCATATAACAGGTTAAATGCAAAAAGTAGTAATTTATACGGGACCTATGTGTAACTATTGTTCGGCAGCAAAGCACCTATTGTCAAAAAAAAAAGTTGATTATACAGAATTTAATATTGCGACTGATCCAGCAAAAATGCAAGAAATGCAAGAGAGAACGAGGGGCGCAAGAACTATTCCTCAAATCTTTATCGGCGAGACCTACGTTGGAGGATATGACGAATTAAAAGCTTTAGAGGTTGCGGGTAAACTTAATTCACTCTTAGAAATATAATTTTAAAGCCACCTTGGATAAGGTAAATTTTTCTCCATTAAAAATTTTTTATTAAATAACTTGCCTTGATATCTGTCTGATTTGTCGCAAAGAATAGTTACTATTGTTTTATTTGGGCCTAATTCTTGAGCAAGTTTTATAGCTCCAGCAACATTAATACCAGAGCTGGTTCCAAGACTAAGACCTTCATTCTCAATAAGATCAAATAAAACTTTAAGAGCTATAGTATCATCTATTGAATAAGCATCATCAATTAAAGCTTTTTCAAAATTTTTTGTTGCACGACTAGACCCTATACCTTCTGTAATTGAGTTGCCCTCGCTCTTAAATTCTTTTGTTTTAATATAGTTATAAAGACACGAACCTTTTGGATCTGATAAATAAATTTTTATATTTTTATTTTTTTCCTTAAGTGCATTACTAACACCTGCAATAGTTCCACCTGTGCCAGAAGCACAAATAAATCCATCAATTTTCCCCTCAGTTTGTTCCCAAATTTCTTTTCCGGTTGTTTCATAATGCCCTTTATAATTTGCAGTATTATCAAACTGGTTAGTCCAAATTACACCTTTATTATTAGTGCTTTTTAATTCCTCAGCAAGTCTTCCTGAATATTTTACGTAGTTATCTGGATCTTTGTATGGTTTTGCAGGAACTAAGCGCAAGTCAGCACCGATATTTCTTAAGGTATCTTTTTTTTCTTGAGATTGAGTTTCTGGCATGACAATGACCGTCTTATATCCTCTTGCGTTACCCACTAAACACAAACCGATACCAGTATTTCCAGCTGTTCCTTCAACAATCGTTCCACCTTTTGAAATTAATTTTTTTTCCTCTGCATCTTTAATTAAAGCCCAAGCCGCTCTATCTTTGATGGACCCCCCTGGATTTAAGTATTCAGCTTTTCCATAAATATTACATCCTGTTAATTCTGAAGGGCCACGTAATTTTATTAAAGGAGTGTTTCCTATTCCTTCTATAAAATTATTTTGTGTATTTTGCATTTTTATTCTTTAATTTTTTCGTGGTCTATTCCGTAAGGTTTAAATGAGCTATCTGGTTCTGATTTAGTATTAATATTTTTAGCTGGGATGCCAATCATCACAGCATTTTCAGGAACATCTTTTGTGACAACAGCGTTTGCTCCAATTTTTGCATTTTTTCCTACTCTAACAGGGCCGAGCACCTGCGCTCCCGATCCCACTACAACATTATTTTCCAAAGTCGGGTGTCTTTTTATATCTCTTTGATTGTCTGAATTTATGCTTGGCGATATACCACCTAAAGTTACCATATGGTAAATAGTGACGTTATCTTTAATTTCAGATGTTTCTCCAATTACCACTCCCATTCCGTGATCTATAAATAAATTTTTTCCTATTTTTGCTTTAGGGTGAATTTCAATTCCAGTTATAAATCTAGAAAATTGGGAAATTACCCTAGCAATTAAATTAAATTTTGCGACGCAAAAAAAATTTGCAATTCTATGAAAAAAAACTGCTTTAACTCCAGGATAAGTTAAAATTATACTGAATTTTGATCTTGCTGCAGGATCTCTATTAATTATTGACTGAAGATATTCGTGCATAGCTTGTTATATAGGTATTAATTTAAATATTATAAGCTATTTATATTGATAATAATTATCGTTCTTAACTTGCTTGGTCTAATATTTTTCCTTTTACATTTGCCGGAACCGCAACATCCATCATTTTAGGACTGTCTAGGTTTAAGTTGTTCATTAGTTCTGCATACTGATTAACTGAATCTACTTTTAACCTTGGGTTATTTCTCTTTTCATCACCAATAGTGCTAACTTTTTTTCCCTTATAATCGTGAGCTGGATAAACAAATGTATTTTCTGGTAGTTTAAGAATTCGATTAAACAGGGAGTTATATTGATCAATAGGATTTCCATTTTGAAAATCTGTTCTTCCTGTTCCATTGATTAATAAAGTGTCTCCAGTAAATATTCTATCTTTCATTAAAAAACTATAAGAACAGTCTGTGTGACCTGGCGTATACATTGAGGTCAGTTCTATATTTTCTATTTTAACTTTTTCATTATCTTTTACTTTTATATCAACTACTTCTGATGGAGATTTTTCTCCCATTATATTTGCACAGTCAGTTTGCTTATGAAGTTCTTTCATTCCCGAAATATGATCTGCATGGATATGTGTGTCTATGACTTTAACTAATTTAAGATCTAATTTTTTTAACCATGACATATATTTATCAGTTTTTTCTAGAACTGGATCTATTATCAATGCCTCTCTTCCCTTGCCGCTAGAAAGTAAATAGGTATAAGTGCAGGAAACTTCATCAAAAAACTGTTTAAATATCATAATTCAAAATTTATTGTAATTTTAATAATCTAGCTATATAATTTTTTAATTAATTATAACAAGGGGGAAAATATGTCATTAAGAATTAACGATATAGCGCCTGATTTTAAAGCAAAAACTTCTGAAGGTGATATATCTTTTCATAATTGGATTGGTGATGGGTGGGGTGTACTTTTTTCACATCCAAAAGATTTTACACCTGTTTGCACTACTGAGTTAGGTTCACTAGCAAAATTAAGACCAGAGTTTGACAAGCGTAATGTTAAAGTTATGGGACTAAGTGTTGATCCTGTTGCAGATCATATTAAATGGCTAGATGACATTAAGGATGTTTGTGGATTAAAACCAAACTATCCTATTATTGCAGATGAGGATCTGAGAATAGCTAAACTTTACAATATGTTACAAGTTGATATTGAGGGCTCTTCTGAAGGAAGAACTGCAATGGATAATAAAACTGTTCGTACAGTATTTATTGTGGGTCCAGATAAAAGGATTAAGCTGTTTCTTACTTATCCTATGACAACTGGCCGTAATTTTCATGAGTTATTAAGAGTAATAGACTCAATGCAACTAACGGCAAAACATAAAGTTGCTACTCCAGCTGACTGGAAAAAAGGTGAGGATGTAATTATTGTTCCTGCAGTAAAAGATGAGGAAGCAAAAAAATTATATCCAAACGGTTGGGAAACTTTAAAACCATATTTAAGAAAAGTTCCAGATCCGTCTAAGTAGTTTGGATAAAAAAATATTAGACCAACAATCTCAGTATTGGGAAAAGAATTTCCTAAGTAAACCTGAGATGTTTGGTCTGGAACCTAGTAAAGCTGCCATAAATACGCTTAAAACTTTTAAAGAAAAAAAAATTAAAAAAATTGTTGATCTTGGTGCGGGCTTAGGTCGCGATACAATTTTTTTTGCAAAAAATTCAATCAATGTTGAGGCTTTGGACTATAGTCCTGCTGCAATTAAAATTATCAATAAAAAATCACTAGAACACAAATTATCAAAATTAATTTCTACTAAAATTTTTGATGTACGTAAACAACTTCCATTTGAAGATGGTTCTGTTGAAGCGTGTTTTTCCCATATGCTCTATTGTATGGCTTTATCAACATCAGAACTGGAATATTTAAATAGCGAAATATGTCGTATTTTAAAACCTGGTGGAATTAACATTTATACTGCTCGGCACACTGGTGATGGTGATTATAAAAACGGTGTGCACATAGGGGAAGATCTTTATGAAAATGATGGATTCATTGTACATTTTTTTTCAGAAAAAAAAGTAAGACAACTTTCTAATAAATTTAGCGTTATAAATATAGAAAGTTTTGAAGAAGGGACCTTCCCAAGAAAACTATTTAGAGTTATTTTAAAGAAAAGATAAACTACTTATCTGTTTTGGGAACAAAAGTTAAGCATAAACCATTATTGCAATATCTTTTCCCTGTAGGTTTTGGTCCATCATCAAAAATATGACCGTGGTGTCCACCACATTCTTTGCAATGATATTCTGTTCTAGCATAGCCTAATAAATTATCTGCCTTTGTTTTAAACGCGTTTGGTAGTGGTTCGAAAAAGGATGGCCAACCCGATCCACTTTCATATTTACCTTTTGATTCAAATAATTTTGCTCCACAAGCTGCGCAAAAGTAGTCACCTTCCCTTTTTTCATCGTTTAAAGGACTTGAGCCTGGTGGCTCAGTACCTTCCTTTAGTAAAATATCTTTTTGCTCTGCGGTTAATTGTTTAACCATTTTTTAATTTCCTAGATGATAAAAAAATCCCACCAATTATAAAAATTGCTCCAAATAAATGATAATTCATAAATTCCTCTTTAAATATTAATATAGCAAAAACTGTACTAAAGATGGGCATTAAATGTAAAAATATTCCCGCTCTATTTGAGCCAATTATTGCTATTCCCTTAATCCAACAAATAAATGAAGCTAGTCCTGGAAATAAAACAACATAACTCAAAGTTAAAATAAATGGCAGATTTATATTTAATTTAAAACCTAAGTACATTTCAATTAAGTAAGCGGGCAATAATAAAATTAAACCAGCTGATATAATTACTTCTAAGAGTGAAGTTTGAGATAAATCAAATTTCTTTTTTCTTAATAAAGCTGAGTATATAGCCCAAGAAAACATCGCAACAACCATCCATAGATCACCTTTATTAAAATTTAGATTAATCAATATATCCAAGTCTGCTTTTGTTACGATTATTGCAACACCTAGTAACGAAAAAATTACACCCAAAATTTGATATATATTTGTTTTTTCAATTTTAAATATCCAACTAAAGAAAATTATCATAACGGGAATAGTAGAAATCATTAGGACTCCACTAATGACCTGTGTAAAATTTAGTGAATAATAAACAATCGAGTTAAATATAGTAATACTAGTAATTCCTAGAACAAGAATAAGTTTTATATTTTGTAATATATGATCTTTTTTTTGAATAATTTCTTTAAGAGTAAATGGAGCTAATATTAACCAGGCGAAAGTCCATCTATAAAAATTTAAAGAAAAGGGTGGAATTTCAAAAAAGCTTGCTGCCTTCCCTACAATAAAATTACCTGACCAAAATAAAGTCGCTAATATAAGAAAAATATAAGCACTATTATTTTTTGTAAACAAATATCCTCCTACCCAAATCTTTGTGATTTATAAGCTGACAAATCTAAATTTGTATTTTCTCCAGCTATGATTCCAGAAATGATTTTTCCTGAAATAGCTCCTAAAGTCCATCCTAAGTGATGGTGACCAAAAGAATAAAATAAATTCTTATGATTTTTTGAAGCCCCTAAAACTGGTAGAAAATCTGGTAAAGTTGGCCTAAATCCTAGCCACTCATCTTGATGTTCTTTTAATTCCGGGAGAAGATATTTTGCATTATTTACAAGATTCAAAATTCTTTTTTTGCTTGGCGGGTTTTTTAAACCACCAAACTCAACAGTACCTACCACTCTTAAACCTTGTTCCATTGGGGTAATGCCAAATCCTTTGTTCAGGAATATAACTGGTCGAGATAATAAATGGTCATACCCTTTAAAATGCACATGATAACCTCTTTCAGTATCCAAAGGAATTTTTTCATCAGCCTGATCTGTAAATTTTTTTGAAAAAGCCCCACATGCGATAACTACTTTATCAAAATTATAAGACATTGAATCAGTTTGTATTGTTGGTTTATTCTCAGGGGTAAAACTTATCGATTGAACATTTTCTTTTGCAAATTTTCCACCTTTTTTAATGAAAAGATCAAATAATTTTAATAAAATTTTTTTCGGATTTTTTGCATGTTTTGCGTTTGAATAAAATGCACCACCATGATAAATTTTTTTAATATTTGGCTCGAGATCGTGAATTTCATGAGGAGTAAGTAATTGCTGTTTTACACCAAGCTCATTTCTAATTTTAATTTCTAGCTCCCTACTTTTTAAATTTTTATTATTCCAAAAATAAAGTATACCTTTGCTTTCTACCAATCCTGAAACATCAATTTCTTTAAAAAGTTCATCGTAAGCAGGTAAAGCCAAGTCTAAAATTTGATGCATATACTTTGCAGTATGCATCATATTTTTTGTGCTACAACTTTTTATAAATTTTAAGAACCATGGAATCATCTTTGGTACATAATTCCATTTTAAAGCTAATGGTCCATTTGAATTCAATAACATTGCAGGAACATCAGCCAAAATATCTGGACGATTAATTGGGACGGATGCATACGGTGAAAAATGTCCGGCGTTTCCGTAGGAAGCAGATTTTTTGCCTGGATCTTCTTTGTCTATGATTGTTACTTTAAAACCTTTTTTTACCAGATTTAATGAAATGCAGATTCCTTGTATTCCTGCACCAATAACTCCAACTGAAGATTTGAATTGATCTTCTTTACTCATATTATTGTTATTTATATATTATTTAGAATTTAAATATTAGGTGCTAAATTAGACCGCTTTTTTTTGGTGCAGAACTGGAACAATTTTTGGTTTTGTGGCACTTTCTCTTTCAACAATTGCTTCTATTGCAATATCTTCTTCTGTATTTGTCTTACCTTTGCTATTTCTCTTAATATAACCGTCAATGTCTGCGCCTTCTTCTGTTTTTAAAGTATTTTTAAAAAATATATCTCCTTTAATTACAGCACTCTTGCCAACAATAACTGTGTCTGCATAAATTTTTCCTTCAATATGACCATTCACTTCAATACTACCAGCTTCAATAGTTCCTCTTACCGATCCAGTTTCAGCAACAGTCATTTCTAAAACATATAAATTTCCATTCACTAGTCCAGCAACATCAAGTGATCCAGAAGATCTTAGATCTCCTTCCAATTGCATGGTTTCTCCAACGTATGAACGTCCACTATGGTTAAGAGCGTTGTCATCTATGCTTCTTAAAGTTTTAAACATCAGTTTAATTAATCATAAAAAAAAGTTTTATACAAAACTAAAAAAAATTATTTTTATATAAAAATTAAGTAATGCAATCCTAAGTTGTCTTATTCTACCCCATCTTGTTGGTATATTTTGCAACTCATAGTTATTCCTAGGCCTATCATTATTGAGAGCATCGAGGAGCCACCATATGACATGATTGGTAATGGTGCACCTACTATTGGTAGTAATCCAAGAACCATAGACATATTAACCGCAACATAAGAAAAAAATGCAGCTGCAAATCCATAGCAGTATAATTTAGAAAAATTATTTCTTGAATTGCTGCCGATTAAAATAATTCTATATATAATTAAGGCATATATAAATAATAAGAATACACAACCAACAAAACCAAACTCTTCAGAAAACAATGTAAATATAAAATCTGTATGTTTTTCTGGCAAATAATCTAAATAACTCTGGCTTCCCTGTAAAAATCCCTTTCCAAATATTCCTCCTGAACCCACGGCTATTTTGGATTGTATAATTTGGTAGCCAGCTCCCAAGGGATCTCTTTCTGGATTTATAAATGTTAAAATTCTTGCTTTTTGATAAGGTTTTAAAAGTGATATTGCTACAGGCATTAGGCTTATAAAAAACAAAAATGAATATAAAAAATATTTAATTTTAAATCCTGTTAACCAAATAACAAATAGCCCACTAATTGCAACAAGCAAAGCGGTTCCTAAATCTGGCTGAGATGCAATAAGAAAAACAGGGATGAGTAAAGCAAAAAAAGGTATCATCAGTTTTTTTAAACTTGTTACTTGCTCTATAGAAATTTTTGAATAATATCTTGATAAAAAAATAATCAAGGCAACTTTCATTAACTCGGAAGGCTGTAGATTGATAAAAAATAAATTGATCCAACGTTTTGAACCAGAGGCGGCTATTCCAAATTGATCAACCGCTAACAGTAAGCCCAATACTACTATATAAAATAAATAAGAAGATTTGTGCCAAAACTGAGGATTAAAAAAAGAAATAGCTATAAAAACTAAAAAAAAAGCGCAAAATCTATACAGATGACTTGCGGTATAATATCCAAATTTTCCTTGTTCAGATGAATACATTGCAAAAATACTAATAATTCCTAATAACAAAACAGAAAATAATAGTAAATAGTCTATTCCAATTATTTTGTCTTTAAAGGTAAGGTTTCCTCTATAAAATTTCTGTCTTATCATTTTTTAAACCCCTTGAAATAAATCTAATTGGTATTTTTTTCTCAATTCATGTCTATCTAAAATTTTTTTAATAACTTTTTTGGCGACAGGAGCTGCTGCTGAACTTCCTGTTCCTCCATGCTCTATTACAACACTGATTGCATATCTTGGATTTTTATACGGCGCAAACCCCACAAATAAAGCATGGTCTCTATCTTCATATACCATATCTTTATTTTTTAATTTTAGCTTACGCTGTTCTGGAGTAATAGTTTTCACTTGGGATGTTCCAGTTTTTCCAGCAAAGGTATAATTTTTTTTAGTTAATCTTGATCTATATGAAGTTCCCATTGGTTCATTTGTGGCACCATACAGAGCATCAAGAACAAATTTTATGTTTTCTTCATTTTTATACAATTTTTTTATTACTGGATTTGGTAAATCTAAATTATTTTTTTTATTATAAAATTCCTCTCTCCAAGCTTGGGTTATTGGTTGTAAAGCATACTTGTCATCAATAATTCTTGGTTTAATTTCATATCCTCCGTTTGCAAGTTGAGCCATCATTAAACATAGTTGTAGTGGGGTGCTTTGAAAGTATCCTTGACCTATTCCACTTATTAGAGTTTCTCCTAAAACCCAACCTTTTCCAATATTTTGTAATTTCCACTTTGTGTTCGGCACTATGCCTGATTTTTCTTCAATAAAATTTTCTAAAACTTTTTTTCCTAATCCAAATTTTTTTGCTGTGATTGACATTCTGTCGATACCAAGTCTTCTTGAAATTTCATAAAAATAAACATCGCAAGATTGCTTTATGGCACTTCTTAAAGACATATATCCATGGCCTTTATCTTTCCAGCAATGATATGTTTGACCATATAGCTCGATGCTACCTTTGCACTTAACAACAAATTTCGAACTAACAATTTCATTTTCTAGTGCAGATAAAGCAACGATTGGTTTAATAGTTGAGCCTGGTGGATATAAGCCAGATAAAGATTTATTTAAAAGTGGTTTTTTTTCATTTTTAAGTAAACTTTCCCAATCTTTTAAACTTATGCCATGCACAAACTTATTAGAGTCAAAGGTTGGGCTAGATACCATAGTTACAATATCTCCTGTATAAATATCCATTACACAAATAGATCCACTACTATCTTTTATTAGTTTGCTTGAAAATTTTTGCACTTCTTGATCTAGAGTTGTCTTAAAATCTTTTCCAGGAATTCCTTGAATTAATTTAAGCTCCTTTATTCTTTTGCCAAAAGCATTTACTTCAAATCTCTGAAGGCCAGGTTGGCCAATCATAGATTCATTTAGATTTTTTTCTAATCCATTTTTACCCGTCTTAAGTCCTGGGACATTAATTTCTCTTAACAATTTGCTATTTTCCAAATCTTTGACGCTGGCGTTAGAAACGTATCCAATAATATGCGAAGATGAGCTCTCATCCATATATTGTCTAGCTAAAGCAACCACTGGCTTAATACCTGGTATTTCGTGTAACAAAAGATTCAGCCTTGAAAATTCTTCCCAAGATAAGTTGTCAGAAATAATTATTGGTTCCCAAGGTTTACGTTTTTTTAATCTCTTTAATAAATTTCTTTTTTTTTTTTCATTAAAATCTATTATTCTTGTTAATCTAAAAAATAACTCTTCAATATTTGGTACATCTTCTGGGATCATATGGAGTTGAAACACTTGGGTATTTTTTGCAATTTTATTACCAAAATAATCTTCAATTGTTCCCCTTTGTGGTATTGTTTTCCATTCTCTCAAACGATTCCTGTCTGATAAAGATCTCCACTTTATATTTTCAGAGATTTGTAAATAAAATAAACGGCTAATGATGGTAACAAAAACTGCTATTTTTATTGACGATAAAATGAACATTCTTCTTGAAATTAACTTTGATTTACTTTGAATGTTTTCTGAAAAGTTAAGCATAAATTAAGATTTTATTATTTTTAGTATTACTGAAAAAAACATCCATAACAAAGGGTAAAAAATAAACGTAGCTAACGAGTTTTGAAAAAGAAAGAAGTAATCTATTGAATGGTTTGTTAGGGATAAAGAGATAAAATAAACGAAGTTAGCAACTAATAATGCTGGTACAAAACTTATCCAATCATTAGTCAAAGTTATTCTAACAGTAACGACTCTAACATAAGCTGCCATTCCTGCTATTACCAGTAATGACAATGAATTTATTCCAAGTGGAAATCCAAACACGACATCGTTCACTAGGCCTGCTAAAAATATAAAACCGTACCCTAGATTTTGAGGGTGTCTCAAAACCCAATAGTAAACTAAAATATAATGCAAGTTTATAGAAAAGAAATTAAAATCTAGCGTAGAGTTGCCATTAAAAGCAGTAAAAAAAAGCATAAAAAGTGGTAATATTTCAAAAAATCTAAACTTTGCGTTTTTATAAAAAAAGGCCATATAATTTTATTTACTACTTTTATTTTCTAAATTAACATTCACAAAAGTGACCTGATCTAAATCAGAAAATAATAAAACCTTTATAATATTATTTTCGACTTTAGCTTCTCCAATAGGAATGCCTGGTGAGAAGATTCCTGCTCTTCCTGAGGTATAAATTTTATCACCATTTTGAACATTATGTTTCTTAGGTAGATATTCCAAAGTAGGCATGTTAACTCCATGTCCACTTAAAATTGAATGATTTCCTGAGGGCTCTGCTACAACAGGAATTTTACTATTTAAATCAGATACAAGTAATACTCTTGTAGAAAAAAAATTTACATCTACCGTTCTTCCAATAAAATTTTTTCCATCCAAAACTTCCATGCCATTCTTAATTTTTTTATTATTTCCAATATTAATAATGTAAGAGTTCAGATATGGACTCTGTTTATCCATCATCACTCTTGCGCTTACAATATTTTTTGATGACGAAACCTGCTCTTCAATTAATTTTCTCAATTGACTGTTTTCTAGTTCCAAAAAATCTGATTTTGAAATATCATCCTTTAGTTCATTGTTTTCATTTTGTAGTTTTTTATAATTTCTATAAAGATTTGTGTGTTCACTGATATATTTGCTTAAACTTGAAATAGTTTTTGATGGAGTTGAAACAACTAATGCACCTCGATAAATAGTATCTTTGACCAAAGCTCTAAAGTAATTTAATGGCTTTGTTTTATATGTTTCTAAAAAAATCAGAAGAATTGATAATACAATTAATACAAACAAAGAAAATTTTTGTTTTGTTCCCTTAGTTAAAAAAGCAGAACGAATTGCTATACCAACATCATCACGTCTTGTTTCCATAATAATTATCTAAAAACTTTTAATAATTATTAAGCATAGTGGAAAATGTATCTTCATTATCCAATGCTTTACCAGTGCCTAGCGCTACACAAGATAATGGGTCTTCTGCTATTTGCACAGGTAACCCTGTTTCTTTTGTAATCATTTTATCTATATTTTTCAACAAAGCGCCGCCGCCTGTTAAAACTAAACCCATGTCCACTAAATCTGCGGAAAGTTCTGGCGGGGTTTTCTCTAAAGCATCTTTAATTCCACCTAAAATTTGACCCAGGACTGGTTTCAAGGCTTCTGAAGTATCCTCTTCCTTAAGCG
>CAJQRF010000004.1 GCA_905612235.1 uncultured Pelagibacteraceae bacterium
GCTGGCACAATTTCTTCGATGGAAGTTAAAATTGGAGATAAAGTTTCAAAGGGAAGTGTTTTAGCAATCATTGATGATGGGATAAGTAAAAATTTAGAAAATAAAGAAAAAACCAAACTATTTAAACAAAACAAAGAACAGGTTTTGCCAGAAACGGAAAAAATCATCAAAGAAGCTGAATCATCGCAAGTTAAAAAAAAAGAAACAAAAGAAGAAATAAAAATTGAAGAAAAAAATATTAAGAAGTCAAATGGTAGAGATCTCGATCCATTAGAAACGCAAGATTGGCTAGATTCTTTAGAGGCAGTTGTTAAAAAAGATGGAGCAGAACGGGCACATTTTTTATTGAAAAAATTAACTGATGAATCTTACAAAGAAGGTTCTAATCGCCCCATAACTAGAATTACACCATACGTAAACACTATATCTCCTGAAAACGAAATTAAATCACCAGGAGATCAAAATATAGAAAGACGAATACGATCACTAATTAGATGGAATGCAGCAGCAATGGTGGTGAAGGCAAATAAAAAAAATCCGGAGCTGGGAGGTCATATAGGAACATTTGCGTCTGCAGCAACTTTATATGATGTTGGAATGAATCATTTTTGGAGATCAAAAAATAATAAATTTGGTGGAGATATGATTTATTTTCAGGGGCATAGCGCTCCCGGAATGTATTCAAGAGCATTTTTAGAAGGAAGATTGTCAACCAAACAGCTTGGAAATTTTAGGCAAGAGGTAGGTACAGATGGTTTATCCTCATACCCTCACCCCTGGTTAATGCCAAAATTTTGGCAGTTTCCTACGGTCTCAATGGGTCTTGGTCCAGTTTTAGCAATTTATCAAGCTAGATTTACTAAATATTTAATCAATAGAGGTTTAATAAAAGATGAAGGTAGAAAAGTTTGGGCTTTTTTAGGAGATGGAGAAACCGATGAACCAGAATCTTTGGGAGCAATTAGTTTAGCTTCTAGAGAAAAATTAGACAACCTTATTTTTGTTGTAAATTGTAATTTACAAAGATTAGACGGCCCAGTCAGAGGTAATGGAAAAATTATCCAAGAACTCGAAGGTATATTTAGAGGAGCTGGGTGGAATGTAATAAAAGTTATATGGGGTTCATATTGGGATCAATTATTAAACAAAGATAAAACGGGCTTATTAATAAAAAGAATGAACGAATGTGTTGATGGAGAATATCAAGCATTTAAAGCTAACGATGGCTCTTATGTAAGAGAAAAATTTTTTGGTAAATATCCTGAATTAAAAGATTTAGTTTCCTCGATGACTGACAAGGATATTTGGAAATTAAATAGAGGGGGGCACGACCCACATAAAGTTTATGCTGCCTACCATGAAGCTATGAAAACAAAAGGCAAACCTACTGTAATATTAGCAAAAACTATTAAAGGCTATGGAATGGGTAAATCTGGAGAAAGTATAAATATTACACATCAACAGAAAAAATTGGGTGAAGATGACTTGCTTTATTATAGAGATCGATTTGATATTCCTCTTACAGATAAACAGGTAAGGGATGTAGAATTTTACAAGCCTTCTGAAAATTCAGAAGAAATCAAATATCTTAAAGAAAGAAGAATGAGACTAGGAGGCAATTTACCTGAAAGAACTTCATACGCGAAACCAATAAAAAAGCCAGTAAAAGATATTTTTGAAAATATGCTTAAATCATCTGGTACGCGTGAAATGTCTACTACAATGGCATTAGTACGAATGTTAACAAATTTATTAAGAGATAGTAATATTGCGCCAAGGCTAGTGCCAATTATACCTGATGAAGCTAGAACTTTTGGAATGGAAGGTTTTTTTAGAAAAATCGGAATTTATGCACATGAAGGACAAAAATATGAACCTGAAGATTCGGAACAACTAAGCTCTTATAGAGAAGATAAAAAAGGGCAAGTACTAGAAGAAGGAATAACTGAAACTGGAGCCATGTCCTCGTTTATTGCTGCAGGAACATCATATACAAATCATGATTTAGAAATGATACCTGTATACACTTTTTATTCCATGTTTGGTTTTCAAAGAGTGATGGATCTAATTTGGGCTGCTGGAGATTCGCAGACAAGAGGATTTCTCATTGGGGCCACTTCTGGAAGAACAACTTTAGCTGGAGAAGGTTTGCAGCACCAAGATGGACATAGTCAATTATTAGCTTCCACGATACCTAATTGTATAAGTTATGACCCAACTTTCGCATATGAACTTGCAATAATTTTTCAAGAAGGATTAAGAAGAATGCATGACAAACAAGAAAATATTTTTTATTACTTAACAACCATGAATGAAAACTATAAGCACCCATCTATGCCCAAAGATTGTGAAAAAGGAATTCTTAAAGGCATGTATTTATTTAAAAAATTAAGAAATAAAGGAAAATTAACGATTCAGCTATTAGGTAGTGGAACAATTTTAAGAGAAATGATATTTGCTGCAGAAATATTAAGTAGAGAATATAGTATTGATAGCAATGTTTGGAGTGTAACCAGCTTTAACGAATTAAGGAAAGATGGAATGGAAGTGGAAAGAAAAAACCTGCTTAATCCAAAAGAAAAACCAAAACAATCATATGTAGAAAATTGTTTAGGTAAGAGTGATGGGTTAATTATAGCTGCATCTGATTACATAAGAAGTTTTGTAGATCAAATAAGACCGTACATATCTAAACCTTTTTATTCTTTTGGCACAGATGGATACGGAAGAAGTGATAGTAGAAAAAATTTAAGAAAATTTTTTGAAGTTGATAAAGAACATATTGTTACATACACATTAAGTGCATTGGCTAAAGAGCAACTTATTCCATCCACGTATGCAGAAGAAGCTATCAAAAAATATAATATAGACAAAGATAAACCTATGCCGACAACACTATAAAAATGTCAGAAAAAAATAAAATTAATAAGAGTGCCAGTCCAAACGCTAGAAAATTTGCAAGAGAACTTGGCGCAGATTTACACCTTGTTGAGGGATCGCAAAGAGATGGTAGGGTTACTGAAGATGATATAAAAAAATTTGTAAAAGAATCTTTGTCAGGAGGGTCTCTAAAAAAAAACAACAAATCAATCCAAGAATATGCCCATTCAGATTTTGGAAAAATTGATAATCAACCCATACCTAGAATAAAAAAAATTGCAGGACCTCATTTGCAAAAATCTTGGAGTGAAATTCCGCATGTTACACAGCATGATGAAGCTGACATTACAGAAATGGAAATGTTTAGAAAATCTTTAAAAGATTTATATACCGGTGAAAAAATATCAGTCACACCCCTGGCTTTTATAATCAAAGCTGTCGTTAAAGCATTAAAAGATTACCCTAATTTTAATGCTTCTCTAGATTTAGAAAATGAAAAAATTATATTCAAAAAATACTATCACATAGGAATAGCTGTAGACACGCCGCATGGCTTAATGGTGCCCAAAATTAGAGATGCTGATAAAAAAGACATAACTACTCTTGGAAAAGAATTGAAAAAAGTAAGCAAACTTTCTGCAGAGTTAAAGATTGATAAAAAAGAATTTTTTGGAGGGTCGATGACCATTTCTAGTCTAGGAAGTATTGGTGGAAGTTTTTTTACACCTATTATAAATCAACCAGAAGTCGCGATTCTTGGCATTGGTAGGGCAGAAAAAAAACAAGTTTATATCCAAGGCAAATTTCAAACCAGAATTATGCTCCCATTGTCATTATCATACGATCATAGAATTATAGATGGAGCTGATGGAGCTAGATTTTGCGTACATCTTAAAGAAAGTTTAGGCAAAGACTTTGCATACAAACTAGCAGTTTAAACTTATGTCTAAACCAATGTCTTTATTAAGCGCTTTTCTATGTACCTTTATTTGGGGAACAACATTTATAGCTCAAGATACCGGAATGGATACAATTGGCCCATTAACTTTTAATGGAACAAGATTTTTTATTGGTTTTCTTTCAATAATACCATTTGCACTTATATTTGAAAAAAAAAAAATCGCAAAGGAGATAAATATAAATAGAAAACTATTTTTTAAATTACTTTTTTGGGTTGGTATATTTTTATTTTTAGGCACGTATATTCAACAGACCGCTTTACTTTATACAGATGTAGCAAATGCATCTTTCTTTACAATTTTTTATGTTCCTATGGTTCCAATTATTCTTTTTTTATTTTATTCTAAGTTGCCACACTGGAGTATTTGGCCTTCAGTTTTATTTTGCATTGTAGGAATTTATCTTTTAAGTGATTTTTCAAATGCCACTGTTCGATTGGGAGATAGTTTAGTTATACTTTGTGCTCTTTTTTGGAGCTTACATATAATATTTATTGGGAATTTTATTAAAGTTTTTGATTTACCTCTATTTTTTGGAGCCCTGCAAGCTTTGATAGTCTCCTTTATTTCATTTATTTTAGCGATTTATTTTGAAACGATAACGTTTGCAAATATATTAAATGAGTATACATCTATAATTTACGCAGGAATTTTATCTGGTGGTATCGCTTTTACTTTACAAATATATGCGCAAAAAAACATTTCTGCAGCACCGGCGGCTATTATATTTTCTTTAGAAGGAGTTTTTGCAGCAGCAGCAGCCTGGATAATCTTAGATCAAATTTTAGGGTTAAATAATATGATTGGTTGTATCTTTATTTTAGGAGGAGTAATTCTTTCGCAAATCGCCCCCATTTATAAAAAAACTATAAATAAACTATAGATAACAAAAATAAAGCTAGAATTATTCTATATATCGCAAATATCTTTAAACTAAATTTTTTAACAAAATTTAAAAATAATGCTATTGTTATATATGAGAAAAAAAAAGAAAATATAACAGCAATTATAGCTAAAAAATTAAGTTCTGCGCTACCAACTTTGTAAATATTATAAATTCCAAGCACACTTGCTGCACTCAACGCAGGTATTGCTAGCAAAAATGAAATTTTAGATGAATCAAACCTATTAAATCCTTGCATTCTTCCAGAAGTTATTGTTATACCTGATCTACTTACTCCAGGTATTAATGATAATACTTGAAACAATCCAAAAATAATCGCTGACTTGTTTGTAAAGTTTAAATTAATTTCTTTTGTAACTTTTTTTTGATCAGACATATATAATAGAATTCCAAATAACAAGGTTGTCCATCCAATAACTTTTAAATTTCTGAATTGTTCAATCAAACCAGTTTGATAAAATAAGTAACCCACTAGCACTACAGGGATAGTAGCTAAAATTATTTTATTTAAAAAACTTTTATTAGTTATTAAACCAAATAGTTCATTTCTAAAATAAATTATAATAGCAATCAAAGAACCTAAATGAAGACATATATCAATTAGTAAACTTCGATTATTAAATACATAATATTTAGAAATTAAAATAAGATGCGCAACAGAGCTAACTGGTAAAAATTCAGACACACCTTGTATTATGGAAAGAATTAGTATTTCTAGAGATGGAAGCATCAAAAACTACTATTGCATAGCAGCCATGCAATATAAATGACAAATTTGCTGTATTTTTTATAATAAAGGTCAGCTATACTGTCCCAATAGTGCTTTTACCCCTATTTATATTGATATAAAATTAGCCAATATAGAGGAAATTAATGACTGAAAAAATGCTCAAATTTGTAGAAATTAATCAACAAAATCCAAAAAAAAGGAAAGTTGATAATAGAGTTGACGATTTTAAAGAAATTTACGATGAGTTTATACATGATAAAGCAAAGCAACAGTCCAGCAGATGTTCTCAATGTGGAGTTCCATTTTGCCAAGTACATTGCCCTTTGCATAACAATATACCTGACTGGCTGAAACTAACTGCCGAAGGAAGAATTAAAGAAGCAAGTGAGTTAGCTCATAGCACAAATAACATGCCTGAGATTTGTGGACGAATATGCCCCCAAGACCGTCTGTGCGAAGGTAATTGTGTAATAGAACAATCGGGTCACGGAACCGTAACAATTGGTTCAGTAGAAAAATATATTACCGACACAGCCTGGAAAAAAGGATGGATAAAAAAAATTAAAGTTGAAAAAGAAATAGATCAATCCATTGGTATTATTGGTGCAGGACCAGCAGGTTTAGCTTGTGCTGAAGAGTTAAGAAAATTGGGATATCAAATAACAGTTTACGATAGATACGACAGGCCAGGTGGTTTGTTAATATATGGGATACCAAATTTTAAACTAGAAAAATATGTAGTAGAAAGACGAACTAATCTTTTAAAAGCCAGTGGAATAAAATTTGAAAAAAATGTTGAAATAGGAACATATAAATCATTAAAAGAGTTAAGAAAAAAACATGATGCACTACTAATTGCTACAGGAGTGTATAAACCAAGAGAAATTGATTTACCAGGGAATCAATTAAAGAATATTTTTCCAGCTATGGATTTTTTAATCGCATCAAATCGAAAAGGCTTAGGAGATAAAGTAGAAAAATTTGATAATGGAATGCTTAATGTAGAAAATAAAAATGTAGTAGTTATTGGAGGAGGAGATACAGCTATGGATTGTGTTAGAACTGCTATTAGACAAAATGCAAAATCGGTAAAATGTATTTACAGAAGAGATAAACAAAATATGCCTGGATCAATTAGAGAAGTAAACAATGCAGAAGAAGAAGGAGTAAAATTTTTATGGTTATCCAATCCTAAAAAATTTATTGGATCTGAAAAAGTTTCTTCTTTAATAGTGGAAAAAATGCAATTAGGCAAACCAGACTCTTCTGGCAGAAAAAAACCTGAAATTATACCTAATTCTAATTTTGAAATAAAAATCGATATAGCAATTAAAGCACTAGGATTTGATCCAGAAAATATTCCAAATTTGTTCAACGAACCAGATCTAGCTGTTTCTGAATGGGGTACAATAAAAATTAATATGAATTCTTTTCAAACAAGCATACCAGGAGTATTTGCTGCAGGTGATATAGTCAGAGGTGCATCTTTAGTGGTTTGGGCAATTAAAGATGGAAGAGACGCAGCAGTCTCTATTCAAAAATATTTACAATCAAAAAAGTTAAGTAAAATTATAGCTGCATAAATGAAATTATATAAAAAAAATCTTAAAAAATTAATTGAAGGCAATGTATATAATTCTTCTTACGAACATGATGCATGTGGGGTGGGTTTTGTTGCCTCTACAGAAGGAAAAAAATCAAGAAAAGTCGTTGAATTTGGAATACAAGCTTTAAAAGCAGTTTGGCATCGTGGAGCTGTAGATGCTGATGGTAAAACTGGTGATGGAGCTGGAATCCATATTGAAATTCCACAAGATTTTTTTGTTGAAAGGATTCGTAACGCAGGAAGACAACATAAAGAAGGAACAATTTGTGTTGGAATGATATTTCTTCCAAGAAATGACTACTCTTCACAAGAAAAGTGTAAAACTATAGTAGAAAATGAATTATTAAGTAAAAATTACTATATTTATAGATGGAGACAGGTTCCTGTTAATACAAAAGTTCTTGGAAACAAAGCGGAAATCAATAGACCTGAGATAGTTCAAATAATTTTCAAAAATAATAATAAAAATTTAAAAGGTGATGATCTCGAGAGAGATTTGTACGTCGTAAGAAAAAAAATTGAAAAAAATGCTAATTTATTAAAATTAAAAGATTTTTACATACCTTCATTTAGTTCAAGATCTATTATTTATAAAGGTATGTTTTTAGCTGAAGCTTTATCAGAGTTTTATCCAGATTTGCTTGACAAAAGATTTATATCTCGATTTGCGATCTTTCACCAAAGGTATTCAACAAACACTTTTCCGAGTTGGGATTTGGCGCAACCATTTAGAACGTTAGCGCACAATGGTGAAATTAATACAATTAAAGGAAATATAAATTGGATGAAGATACACGAACAAGATATGAACAATAAACTTTTTAATGACGTGGAATCACTGAAACCTGTTATTGGATCAGACAGCTCGGATTCAGCAGCTCTAGATAATGTTTTTGAATTACTAGTTAGATCCGGAAAATCAATAGCGCTTGCAAAGCTAATGCTTATTCCTGATGCTTGGTCAAAAAGAAGGAAAACAGTTTCAAAATCTCATCAGCAACTGTTTAATTTTTTAAACAGTACCATTGAACCATGGGATGGACCGGCAGCTATCTCTGCCACAGATGGCAAGTGGATAATTGCAGCTCAAGATAGAAACGGATTACGTCCTCTAAGATATACATTGACCTCAGATAAACTTTTATTTGCAGGATCAGAAACTGGCATGATCAAATTTTCAAATGAAAAAATTATTTTTAAAGGCAGACTGGGTCCCGGTCAAGCAATTGCAGTTGATCTAGACAACGGTAAGGTTTATGACAGCAAAAATATAAAAAATGAAATTTCAAAAAATTACAAAAAGTATAATAAGCAAATAATAGATTTGGATAAAAAACTACAAACTTCTAAAGAAAAATCTAATTTTACTGGAGACGAGCTGAGACGAAGACAGTACCTAGCAGGAATTAACATTGAAGATTTAGAATTAATCTTACATCCTATGGTAGAGGACTCAAAAGAAGCAATTGGATCTATGGGTGATGATACCCCAGTAGCTGTACTTTCAGATAGGTTTAGACCTTTATCCCATTTTTTTAGACAAAATTTTAGCCAAGTCACGAATCCTCCAATTGATTCTTTAAGAGAGAATGAGGTTATGAGTTTAAAAACTCGTTTTGGAAATACTGGAAATATTCTTGATTTTGAAAATTTAACCAAAGAAAATATTTATGTTCTCGAAAGTCCAATTCTATCTAATTCTCAATTTGAAAAGTTTTTAAATTTTTTTAAAAAAAATATTAAATATTTAGATTGCACTTTCGATATTAATACAAGTTTAAAAAAGAGATTAGATGAACTACGTCTAGAAGCAGAGATAGCAGTAAGGGAAGGTGGAAAACATTTAGTTTTAACGGACAAAAAAATTAATGAAAAAAAAGCTTCAATACCAATGGCTTTAGCTATTGGGGCAATAAATTCAAAACTTGTAGATTTAGGAATAAGAGGCTTCACATCCATTAACGTTCAAACTAGCGAGGTCCTAGACACCCACTCTTTTGCAGTTTTATTGGGAGTTGGGGCCACAACTATAAATTCTTATATAGCTTTTGATTCTATATACCAAAGATTTGAAAAAAAATTATTTGGTAAAATGAGTTTTAAGGAGTGTGTTCAAAGATATATAAAATCTATTGATAATGGATTGCTAAAAATAATGTCTAAAATGGGCATTTCTATATTAAGCTCCTATAGAGGTGGATGCAATTTTGAAGCTGTGGGATTAAGCAGATCTGTTGTTGCGGAGTATTTTCCAGGAATGATATCTAGAATATCAGGTATTGGAATTAGTGGAATAGAAAAAAAAATAAAACAATTACATAAAAAAGCTTTTCAAAAAAATGTATCAATCCTTCCCATTGGAGGAATTTATAAATATAGAAAAAATGGTGAAACACATCAATATCAAGGTAATTTAATTCACACATTACAAAGTGCAGTAACCTCTAATTCATACAAAGGTTATAAAAAATATGCACAAGGAATTTATGATCTACCAATAATAAATTTAAGAGATCTTTTAGATTTTAAAAAATTAAAAAAACCAATTGATATAAAAGAAGTTGAGTCTGTTGAAAGTATTAGAAAAAAATTTGGAAGTGGGAGTATGTCACATGGTGCCTTGTCAGCTGAAGCACATGAAACACTAGCAGTGGGAATGAATAGAATGGGTGCCGCCTCGTGCAGTGGTGAAGGAGGCGAAGATTCAAAAAGATTTGTTATAAAAAAAAATGGAGATAGTGCCAATTCAAAAATTAAACAAATCGCCTCAGCAAGATTCGGTGTTACAATTGAATATTTAAATAATTGCAAAGAAATTGAAATAAAAATTTCTCAAGGAGCCAAGCCAGGAGAAGGAGGTCAATTGCCAGGTTTTAAAGTATCTAAAGAAATTGCAAGATTAAGACATTCAACCCCAGGCGTTACATTGATATCACCACCACCACATCACGATATTTATTCAATTGAAGATTTGGCGCAACTTATTTACGATCTTAAGCAATCTAACCCTAATGCTAGAGTAGGTGTAAAATTAGTAGCATCAACTGGAATCGGCACTATTGCAGCTGGCGTTGCAAAAGCAAAAGCAGATGTAATTTTAATCTCAGGGCATTCTGGTGGCACTGGAGCAAGTCCTCAAACAAGCGTTAAGTATGCAGGCATACCTTGGGAAATGGGACTAACTGAAGTTAATCAAATTTTAACTTTAAATAGTTTAAGACACAAGATCACTTTAAGAACTGATGGTGGAATAAAAACTGGAAGAGATGTTGTTATGGCAGCAATGATGGGTGCAGAAGAATATGGAATCGGCACAACTTCTTTAGTCGCAATGGGATGTATAATGGTTCGTCAATGTCATTCCAACACTTGTCCAGTAGGAGTTTGTACACAAGATGAAAGTTTAAGAAAAAAATTTACTGGAACACCAGAAAAAGTAGTAAATTTATTTACTTTTATAGCTGAAGAAGTTAGAGAAATTTTGGCACAATTAGGTTTCAAAAACTTAAATGAAATTGTTGGAAAAACAGATTTATTAAAACAAATTAGCAGAGGTACATCAAATTTAGACGATCTAGACCTAAGCCCACTATTAGTTCAAGCAGACCCAGGTAAAAATAAAAGATATGGCTCAAAGAGTTTTATTAACGAAGTACCAGTCAGCTTAGATGAAAAGATTTACGGTGATATAAAAAATAGTCTTGAACAAAGAAATAAAATTGAATTAAGTTATGAAGTTAAAAATGTAAACAGGGCTGTTGGCACTAGACTTTCACATTATATTTATAAAAAATTTGGAAAAGATAAAATTGAAAGAAATATAGTTACTATTAATTTATCAGGTTCAGCTGGACAGTCACTAGGAGCTTTTGGAGCTAAAGGTTTAAAATTAAATGTCATTGGAGATGCAAATGATTATGTTGGTAAAGGACTTTCAGGGGCAATTATTGTTATTAAACCTCCTCATGAAAGCAATTTAGTGAGTGAAGAAAACACTATTATTGGAAATACTGTATTATATGGAGCTACATCTGGAAAACTTTTTGCCTCTGGGCAATCAGGAGAAAGATTTGCCGTCAGAAATTCAGGAGCAGAGGCGGTAATAGAAGGTTGTGATTCTAACGGTTGCGAGTATATGACTGGAGGAACTGTAGTAATTTTGGGTAAAATTGGTGACAACTTTGCCGCTGGTATGACCGGTGGAATTGCTTTTATTTATGACCCAAAAAAAGAATTTGAGAATTATGTAAATTCTAATTCTGTTATTTGGCAACCTCCAGAAACTGAATATTGGAAAAATTATTTAAAAAGTTTAATTAATGAACATTATAATGAAACACAATCTAAAATAGCATTAAAAATATTGAAAAATTATAATATTGAGGCAAAAAATTTTCAGCAGGTTTGTCCGAAAGAGATGTTAGATAAATTGACAAATCCTATATCTCTTAAAACTAAAGTTTTAAAAGCTATTTAATTGTTTGCAACAAGCTTTTTTTCTTTTTTATTTAATTTTATTCTAGTAAAAAAATCGTAAACTCTTTGCTCAAACAGATTGCTAGGAAAAAATTCTTTTTGAGAAAAGCTTTTTAATAATCTGTAAATTCTTACAGGTCTAGAAATATAAATGCCAATATATGATAAAGAAAAACCTAAAAATCTTAAAACTGATATTGTTCTGCCTGAAACATTTTCACAATATGAATGAGATTGAGTAACATCCATATATGCCATTAATTTTTTAAAATAGTTATCATCTAAATCTAATTTTTTTTCTTTTTTTAGTTTTTCAAATAGTTCAGATCCAGGGTATGGAGAAAACATTGCAAAATTGATATCATAAATTCCAAATCTAAACGAGCAGTAGATGCCAAAAAAAATTGATTTTAAACAATCTGCTAGAGTTTCATGAGGAAAACCAATAATAAAATTTAATTTTACAGTATGGCCTATTTTTACTGCTGCTTTAATACTATCAATCAACCTATCAAGTTTTACTCTCTTTTTTATAAGTTTTAGACTTTTTTCACTTCCACTTTCTGGAGCGTAACATATATAAGCACAACCAGAGTCATAAATAGCTTGCAAAGTTTCTTTATCAAGCGCCTCAGATCTTGTTCCAACAGGCAGCTGCCATGTAATTTTATTAAGTTTTCTTTTTTTTAATTCTTCACAAAATTCCAATATCCAACTTTTTTTAATTATTGCAGTTAGGTCAAAGAATTCAAAATCGTTAGCATCATACTCTTTAGTCAACCATTCTATTTCATCAACTATTTCTTTTGGATTACGCATGACATATCTAGTTGTCCACATGCTTGGACTTGAACAAAACGTACACTGGTAAGGACAGCCTCTTGTTGCCAAGATAGGCATGTTCCTAAGTTTTCCTTTAGCTAAACCAATCGTAAAAGAATTTGTAAAATAGTTTTCAGGCTTTAGTAAGTGCCAAGCTGGTCTTGGAAGTGAATCTACATGCTGTATTCTTTTGCTAAGTCCATTATCTATAAAATTATTTTCTTCATCAACAAAACAAATTCCAGGTATATTTTTTGCCTCTTTGCCATGGAATAAATTAAATGAAAATTCTAACATAGAAAATTCACCTTCACCTTTAATAACATAATCAATTGCAGGACAATTTTTCAATATATACTCTGGTATTGCCGTAGAGTGTTCACCACCAGCTACTATGATAATATTAGGATATTTTTTTTTTATATCTTCAATAAGAGCTCGATGAGCAAACCATTCGGAAGAAAACATTAATGAAATTCCAAAAATAAAAGTATTGGGATCAATTTTATTTAATATTTCCTCTGGCGTTAAACCTTGAAGATTGTATAAATTGTTTTCTGATCTTCTAATTTTTACAGATTTTTGATCGCCTGTAGCGTCGATTATTTTAGTGTTATAACCAGCCTTATCTAAAACTGCCCCAACATAAGCCAATCCAAGTGGCAAAGTAACAGGTGAGCTATAAGATGTTTTTGGTATAACCACAAAAGGTCTACAAAGTGTAATAACTCTCCTGTCATTCTTGGGCGCTATAAAAGAACTTAATGTAGAATCCATTTGTCGTGGATCTAAATCCTTTACCCATGTTTGGTTTGGAGTATGGGCAGGCTTATAAATTACAGTTTCTTTAGTTTCCATATAAATTTAGAAAATTATTTTTAACTAATACCATCATTTTACATTTATCTATAGCTTTAAAGAATAGACAAATTGGCATTTTTTTATTTTTTTTCTAAAATTACGTATTTATCTATCATTCTATGTTTTTTGTAATGCAAAGATATATAGGCATCAACTAAAGCTATTCTTTTATAGATACCAACTCCATCTAATTTTAAATTTGCATTAGAATATAGGATATATTTTGGTTCAATTTTTTTGAGTTTCTCAATGTAATCTTTCTGAAGATATGACGGACTAGCCAGCCAAGAAGCCCAATATTTTGTACAAGAAGGTTTTTTTAAAAGGTAAGGAATGGCATCAAAAAAAGTGATATTTTCTATACATTTTTCATCTGCTGATATTTGATTATAATATGCGATTAATTTTATTGTATCATCGTCAAGAAAAACTTCATCATTTAAATTTATAAAATTAGTAAAGTTTTTTTTGTAAGTTTTTATATTTTCAAAACTATAATTGTGATGATTATATATTAAATAAAAAAATATAAAAATAATAGAAAATAAAGACGAAATTTTTTTTCTGGTTAAATTTTTTTCTTGCATCAGCAGCAACAAATAATTTAGAATAAAGAAGCAAACTATTATTATTGGCATATCGTTCGAATCTCTTATGTGAGTTCCATCAGATCTACCTAATGCATTTTTGTACATCACAAGACTCAAAAGAAGTAAAAAAATAAATAATATTTTTTTTGATGTTAAAATTTTACTTTTGTTTGAAATTAAATAATTTAATATAAATAATCCTGCTAATAACTGGATTAATAATCCTCTTGTAGCTCTTGCTCCATCAGGATTATTACCTATCGAAAAAAAAGGTTCTGGATACTTTAATCCAGTCATCAAATCCATTGTTGTAACCATTGATTTGGTGTTATTTAAAAAAGCTTTAAATTCTTCAAATCCTATAAAATTAATTACGGCAAGCCAGCAGATAGAAAGAGAAATTAGAAGTAAAAAAAAATCTCTATATTTTTTTGCACTAAGTAAATATAAAAAATAGAAAATTAAAATAAAATTTATATAGGCTCCTTTATCAATTTGGAAGAGCATTGAGATGGTTGCTATTAAGCTTATTGAAATTATGGATATAAATTTTAACTTAGAACTAAAAAATAATTCAATAAAAAAAATTAAAAATAATATTATATAAATATCTTTATAAGATATGTAATAACTTTTTCCTAAAAAGGTATAACGACTCATCGAAATAAGTATTAGAGTAAATATTGTAAAGAAAAGTATTTTAGTTTCTTTATTAAGTTTAGAAATTTTTGTAAATTGATACGATAGAAGAACGGACAAAAGCTTAACTATCAGAACCAAAAATATAGTAAAACTTCTTGTGGCGCCAATAGATTGCACATCAAATATCTTTGAAATTATAAATGGATAGAATATATCTGAGACCCCATGAGTTAAGTGGGAAGATGTCCAAAGTTTTTTTGTAGATAGGTAATTTTGAAATGGAGTTAAATAATTTCCATCGTGAAAATGATCTAGACTATATTTGGAAAAAGAAAATTTTACTGAAAAAAACTCAAGAAAGATCAAAATTATAAAAACAAATGATATTATCATTATCGCTGATTCGCAATCTTGAGATTTTCCGTTTTTTTCTAAAAGCAATTCACTTATATTTATAGTTTTTTTTTCAAAAAAAATTTTTATGAAAAGGAAAGTGACCAAGGGCAAAGTTATAAAAAAAATATATCTCAGGACGTCGTTGTTAGGATTATATTGACTTTGCGCCATAAATCCTTTTGCATCACTATAATTATTAAATGGTAGAGTTATTTTATCCCACAATAGTGTGACAATTAAGATAGAGATAATTAATGAAAAAAAAATGTAGGAATTTTTTTGTAAATAATTTAATTTCATTTTTTTACGACTTATAATACATTATATCTATGATGAGTAATAAATAATTCCATTTTATGAATTTAAGCAAAAAAAAAAAAATAAAAAGTCAAATTTCAAGTTTAGTAAAAAAATATTCAAATATAGAATTTAAAAAAAGAAAATTTGTTCCAGGAAAAACCACAATACCCCCTACCGGAAAAGTAATTGGTGATATGGAATTGCAAAATATGGTTGAGGCATCATTAGATGGATGGCTTACTGCAGGAAGATTTAATAAAGCTTTTGAAAAAAAACTTTCAAATTTTATTGGAATTAAACAATTAATAACTGCTAATTCAGGTTCTTCGGCAAATTTAATTGCTTTTTCAACTCTTACATCGCCAAAATTAAAAGAGAGAGCAATCAAACCATTGGATGAGGTTATAACCGTTGCTGCGGGATTTCCTACAACCATTAATCCAATTGTTCAGTTCGGTGCGGTTCCAGTGTTTGTTGATGTGAAAATTCCTACTTATAATATTGATGAAAATCTTATAGAGGATGCAATAACACCCAAAACTAAAGCTATTATGTTGGCACACACTTTGGGAAATCCGTTTAATTTAAAAGTAGTAAAATCTATCTGTGATAAACATAATCTTTGGTTAGTGGAAGATAGCTGTGATGCGCTAGGTTCTACATATGAAGGAAAAATGGTTGGAACATTTGGGGATCTTGCAACATTAAGCTTTTATCCTGCTCACCATATTACTATGGGTGAGGGAGGAGCTGTGTTTACCAATAGTATGAAACTTAAAATGATTGCCCAGTCTTACAGAGATTGGGGCAGGGATTGTTTTTGTGAACCTGGTCAAGAAAATACTTGTGGAAAACGTTTTGATTGGAAGCTTGGAGATTTACCAGAAGGATATGATCATAAATATATATATTCACATGCAGGATATAATATGAAAATTACAGACATGCAAGCTGCCTGTGGATTAGCACAGCTTAATCGTTTAAAGAAATTTATTAAAAACAGAAGAGACAATTTTAAATATATTTACAATTCTCTAAAATCACTTGAGGAGTTTTTGATTTTGCCTCAAGCAACAGAAAATTCAAATCCGTCCTGGTTTGGATTTCCTATTACACTTAGAGATAATTTATCTATTACTCGTAATCAATTGTTACGACATCTTGATGAAAAAAAAATAGGGTTTCGTTTACTTTTTTCTGGAAATGTTACAAAACAACCATACATGCTAGGAAGAAATTTTCGCATAGTAGGTGATTTAAAAAATACCTCAACTATTATGAACAATACATTTTGGGTAGGTTTATATCCAGGATTAATACGTGAAGAATTAGATTTTGTAGCCAATCAGATTAAGAGTTTTTTACGTTAATTATGATTGAAGGAATAAAAATAACTCCTTTAAAACAAGTTGAAGACGAGCGGGGAAAAGTAATGCACATGTTAAGAAATGACGCCGAAAGTTTTACAAAATTTGGGGAAATTTATTTTTCAACAGTTCATCCAGATAAAATTAAAGGTTGGCATTTACATTCAAAAATGACACTAAATTATGCAGTAGTTCTGGGAGAAATAAAGCTTGTATTGTTTGACGCAAGAAATGACAGCAAAACTAAAGGAGAAGTACAAGAATTTTTTTTATCAAAAAAAAATTATAAATTAGTATCGGTGCCCCCAGGAATATGGAACGGTTTTATGGGCATTGGAAATGAGACAGCAATTGTAGCTAACTGTGCCGACTTACCATATGATGATACAGAAATAAAACGCAAATCTGCTTTTGATAAGGAAATACCTTATAATTGGAATAAAAACATCACAAATAAAGTATTCGATTAATGACTCAATTTAAAAACAGTTCTATCCTTGTTATTGGCGGAACTGGTTTTATTGGTATAAATTTTGTAAAAAGAATTTTAGAACATGGAGCAAAAGTTACTTGTCTTTCGCTAACAAAAAGTAAAAACAAGATATATCACAAAAATTTAAAATATGTTACCTGCGATTATACAAAAATAAGTATTTTAAAAAAAAAAATCAATAAGCCCTTTAAATATGTTGTTAATTTAGGAGGCTATATTGACCATAGCAAATTTTTCAACAAGGGTAGATTGGTTATAGATAATCATTTTCTTTCTACAATGAACTTATTAGTTCTGCTAAATAAAAAAAAATTAAAAAGATATTTGCATATAGGAACCTGTGATGAGTATGGTGAAAATTCATCACCTATAAAAGAAAGTTCTAGAGAAGATCCTATAACATCCTATGCACTCGCCAAACTAGCAAGTATAAATTTATTAATTATGTTAAACAAAACAGAAAAATTTCCTTCCACTGCATTAAGGCTATTTTTAGTATATGGGCCACATCAAAAAAGTGATCGATTAATTCCGCAAGTAATAAAAGGTTGTTTAAAAAAAATAAAATTTCCAGTTTCAAAAGGTATTCAATTAAGAGACTTCTGCTATGTAGATGATGTTGTAAATGCAATTATCTTAGCTTTAATTAAAAAGGAGGCTTTAGGTCAAGTTTTTAACGTCGGTTCAGGTAACCCTGTTTCAGTCAAATTTATAATAAAAAAAATAAGCAAAATAATAAGACAAGGAAAGCCTCAATTTAATAAAATACCGTTTAGAAAAAATGAAAATTTAAAATTATATCCCTCAATTAACAAGATACGTAGAGTTTTAGGTTGGAAACCTCAAACTAATCTAAACCAGGGGCTTGTAAAAACGATAAACTATTATAAAACAATTAAATAAAAGTTATTTTATGATCGATAGTCTTTCAATAGTTATACCCGCGTATAACGAATCCCAAAATATAAATGAAATTTATAAGAGAAGTATTGATGTAATAGAAAAATTGAAAATAAAAAAATATGAATTAATTTTTGTAGAAAATGGGTCAAAAGATAATAGTCTGGATATACTTAAAAAAATTAACATAGAAAATAAATCAGTAAAAATAATTTCACTTTCAAGAAACTTTGGATATCAATCCGCCATAGCAGTTGGTCTAAAGTATGCTGAAAGTAATTATATATGTGTTATGGATGGGGATTTGCAAGATCCACCTGAAATTATATTAAAATTTATGAGCAAAATCCAAGAAGGTTATGATGTTGTGTATGGGATTAGAAGTAAAAGAAAAGGAAGTTTTATAAAAAAAATATTTTATAATTTATTTTATGAAATTTATTCTAAGCTTAGTGAAATTGACGTCCCGAAGAAAGGTGGAGATTTTTGCATAATGAATAAAAAGGTTGTAAAAAATTTAAATAGTTTAAGCGAAAAAAATTTGTTTATAAGAGGACTGAGATCCTGGGTTGGTTTTAAACAAATTGGAGTTGAGTATGAAAGAGACGAAAGATATGCTGGAAAAACTAATTTTTCTTTTTTTAGCGCAACAGCTTTAGCATTAGATGGTTTTGTTTCATTTTCATTAATACCACTGAGGTTTATTTTAATTACAGGGACAATTATTTCTTTTTTATCATTTTTATTTTTTTTATTTATTGTATCAGTAAAAATACTAAATATTTTTAGCATTTATGATTTTACTTATTTACAACTACCAAAAGGTTTAACATTTACTAACTCAGTTTTAACTTTGTCTCTAGGTTTAGTGATGTTTACACTAGGAATTATTGGAGAATATGTCGGGAGAATATACAATGAAGTTAAAAATAGACCAAACTACGTAATTAATGAAATTATTCTCTAGCAAAAGGTGAGTTAAAAATTATATGTTTTAACTCTGTGCATATTTTTTTTAAATCACTTTTTCTTGATAAACTATGATCTCCATTTTTTATTATAATTATTTTTTTTTTTGAAGATTTGAAAATTTTTAATACTTTCCTAGAAAAGGTCAAAGGAACAACAGCATCATTGAGACCATGAAAAAGAGTTACTGGTATTTTTATATTAATTTTTTTATTTAAAATTTTATTTTTTCTTCCATCAAATATTAGTTGTTTGGATAGTGGATATGTAAAGCCGCCATGATCAAAATAGTAAATTTTTTTTTTTATTACTTCCTTTTTTATTTTATTAGTAAATTTTTTCCACATTAATTCTTCTAGAAATTCTGGGGCAGAACTGATGCCAATAAAACCTTTTACATTTTTTTTAAATATTTTTATTAAATTTAACGCTATCCAACTTCCCATACTTGAACCAACAAATATTAAGTGACCGTTTTTTTTAACTTTCGATTTGATTAATTGCTTTGCATCATTTGTCCATTTAGTTAAGTTTCCTTCTGTGAATTTTCCGGTAGATTTACCGTGTCCAGAATATTCAAATTTTAAAAAGTTTAATTTTTTCTTTCTGCAAAATTTTTGAATCGCCATAGGTTTTGCTCCCATCATATTAGACATAAAGCCGTGAAAAAAAACTACTGTAATTGGGCTATTTTTTTTAATAAAAAAATAATTAATTTTTCTTTTTTCAAAAGTTGCAAAATATTTAGATCTTTTATAGTTCATTTGTCATATTATAATATTTTAAAATAATGAAAAAAAAAATTAAAATTTTACAAGTAATACCTCGATTGGGTTATGGAGGGGCAGAAACAGGTTGTTATGATTTGGCTCACTTTTTACCAGAGAAGGGTTGCAAGTCATACATTATCACTAGTGGAGGAGAATTACTTAATTTTATAGATAAAAAAAAAGTAAAAGTATTTAAATTACCTGTTCAATCAAAGAATCCTTTGCTAATTTTACTAAATGCATTGATAATTTCTCTCATAATTATTGCCTATAATATTAATATTGTTCATGCAAGAAGCAGAGCTCCTGCATGGGCATGTCTTTTGGCAACAAAAATTACTTTTAGAAAATTTGTTACCACATTTCATGGAACGTACAATTTTAAGAGTAAAATAAAAAAATTTTATAATTCAGTGATGGCGAGATCAGATTTGACTATCGCCGGCTCTAATTTTATTTTTTCTCACATAAATGAAAATTATGGAAAATTTTTTTTAAATAGAAAAAAAAAACTTTTAGTAATATTTAGAGGCATCAATACTAACTATTTTAATCATCAAAAAATTATACCTATAAAATTAGATAAATTTGCTAAACAAAACAAAATAGATAGAAATAAGTTTATCATATTAATGCCAGGCAGATTAACAGCCTGGAAAGGTCAAAAAATATTTATTGAGGCAATAAAAATTTTATCTAATAAAAATGAAGACCCTTCTTTTGAAGCAATTATACTTGGCAGCGATCAAGGAAGAAAAATTTACAAAAAACAACTTTTTGATTTGGTGCAGCAACATAGATTAGGAAGAATTATTAAATTTATTGACCATTGCTCTGAAATGCCTATCGCATACGGAATTGCCAATCTAGTTTGTTCTTGTTCGTCCGAACCAGAGGCTTTTGGAAGAGTATCGGTGGAAAGTCAATCAATGCAACTTCCAATAATTGCAAGTGATATAGGTGGTTCAAAAGAAACTGTAATTCCAGATAAAACTGGCTATTTATTTAAAAATAAAAATCCAGCTGCTTTAGCTAGCCTCATAGATATGGTAATGAAAAAAGACTTTAATTCATTAAAAAATATTGGTTATGAAGGTAGAAAAAATATATTAAAAAAATTTGATGTTGATAAAATGTGTAACACAACCTTTACTGAATATAAAAAATTAATAGAGTTATCTGAATAAATGCCAGACATAAAATTACCTGATGGTAAAAAAATTTCATTCTCAAAAACAATTGATGGTTTTGAAATAGCAAAAAAAATTAGTAAATCTTTAGCCAAAGATGCTTGTGCAATAAGTATAGATGGGGAATTAAAGGATTTAAGTTACCCTATAAGCAAAGAAGCTCAGGTGAAAATAATTACGATTAAAGATGAAGAAGGATTGGAAATTATAAGACATGATGCTGCGCATATTTTAGCAATGTCTGTACAAGAGCTTTTTCCTAAAACTCAGGTCACAATTGGCCCAGTTATACAGGATGGATTTTATTATGACTTTTCAAGAAAAGAACCATTTACTAAAGAAGATTTAAAAAAAATTGAAAAGAAAATGGTAGAAATAGTTGATCGTAATGAATTGACTAAAAGAGAAGTTTGGAAAAGAAATGAGGCTATAGATCACTTCAATCAAATTGGTGAAAAATATAAAGCAGAAATAATAAAAGATATTCCAGCAAATGAAGAAATTTCTATTTATCACCATGGTAAATGGCACGATTTGTGCAAAGGTCCGCATCTTCCATCAACTGGAAAAATTGGTAAAGCTTTTAAGCTTACAAAAATTTCAGGAGCTTATTGGCGAGGTGATTCTAAAAATGAAATGCTACAAAGAATATACGGAACCTGCTGGAGAACTAAAAAAGAATTAGATGACTATCTTTTAAGATTAGAAGAAGCGGAAAAAAGAGATCATAGAAAATTAGGTAAGGAAATGGATCTATTTCATTTTCGGGAAGAAAGTCCAGGTGCTGTTTTTTGGCATGATAAAGGATGGACGTTATTTCAAACTCTTATTAATTATATGAGAGCTAAACAAAAAAATGTCGGATACAAAGAAATTAATACTCCAGAATTGCTTGATAAATCATTATGGGAAAAGTCTGGTCATTGGGAAAAATTTGGAGAACATATGTTTATTTCCGAAACACCAGATGAAAAAGTTTTTGCAATTAAACCAATGAACTGCCCAGGATGTATACAAGTGTTTAATAAAGGTCTTAAAAGTTATAGAGACTTACCTCTTAAAATGTCAGAGTTTGGTAAAGTCCATAGATACGAGCCTTCTGGAGCTTTACACGGATTGTTAAGAGTAAGAGCTTTTACACAAGACGATGCTCATATTTTTTGTACAGAAGAACAGATTACAGAAGAATGTATAAATGTTACAAATTTAATATTAGATATTTACAAGGATCTCGGTTTTGAAAATGTAATATTAAAATACTCTGATCGACCAAAAGAAAGAGTTGGTGATGATAAAATTTGGGATAAATCGGAAGCTTCATTATTGGAAGCAATAAAAAAAACAAAATTGAAATATATAATTAATAGTGGAGAAGGTGCATTTTATGGCCCGAAAATAGAATTTGTATTAAGAGATGCAATTGGAAGAGATTGGCAATGTGGTACACTACAAGTAGATCTTAATTTACCTTCTCGACTGGAAGCTTCATACATTTCTAAAGATGGATCAAAAAAAGTTCCTGTAATGTTGCACAGAGCTTTATTTGGCTCGTTAGAAAGATTTATTGGAATTTTAATAGAACATTACGCTGGCAAATTACCACTATGGTTAACACCTTTGCAGGTAGTTGTTATTCCTATAGCATCTGAGTTTGATAGTTATGCAAAAAAAATATATCAACAATGTCTGAAAGCAGGTATAAATACTGAAGTGGATTTAAAAAATCAAAAAATAAACTACAAAATTAGGGAATATTCTTTATCCAAAGTACCACTTATTTTAATTTGTGGTGAAAAAGAAGTTAATAATAAAACTATTACAATTAGAAAATTAGGATTAGAAAAACAAGAAACACTTCCAGTTGATGAAGCAATTAATCAAATAAGTAAAAAAAATAAATTTCCAATAAATTAAGTGGCATTTCAAAAAAAAAATTACTTTCAGAGAAGAACAAGACCAAAAGGTCCTAGGGCAAATGAAAGAATTAGATCACAACAAGTGCAGGTTATTAGTAATGATGGTGCTAATCTTGGAATTCTTCAGACGCAAGAAGCAATTAACATAGCTAAACAAAAAGGGTTAGATTTAATTGAAATTTCGCCAAATGCCAATCCACCAGTTTGTAGAATTATTGACATTGGAAAATATAAATATGATTTACAAAAAAAAGCAAATAAGGCTAAAAAGAAACAAAAAATTGTAAATTTAAAAGAAATTAAACTTAGACCAGTTACAGAAATTCATGACTATAGTTTTAAAATTAAAAACGCACAAAAGTTTTTGGAAAAAGGTGATAAAGTCAAATTTACTGTAAAATTTAAAGGAAGAGAGATGCAGCACACTAACTTAGGCAACGATCTCATGAAAAGGATAATAAAAGACATTGCTGAAGTTGGAAAAATCGAAGTAAACCCTAAGTTTGAAGGCAGACAGATTATTATGATAATCCAGCCATTATAATTTTATTGTAAATTAAATATAAAATTTGTATAAACTGCATTCAATTTATGCCAAAATTAAAAACTAAGAGTTCAGCAAAGAAAAGATTTAGATTTACAGCTAAAGGTAAAGTAAAAATGCCACAAGCTAACAAGAGACATGGAATGATTAAAAGAACTAATTCACAAATAAGAAAACAAAGAGGCACAACAATTATGTCTAAGCAAGATTCAAAAATTGTTAAGTCATATATGCCCTACAGTTTGAGAGGATAAAATGTCAAGAGTAACAAGAGGCGTCACCAGTCACGCTAAACATAAAAAAGTTTTAAAACAAGTTAAAGGTCAATACGGAAGACGAAAAAATACTATTCGTATAGCTAAACAAGCTTTAGAAAAAGCAATGCAATATGCCTATAGAGACAGAAGAACTAAAAAAAGAGATTTCAGATCTTTATGGATACAAAGAATAAATGCTGGAGTACGAGCCGAAGGTATTACTTATTCAAAATTTATAAATGGTCTGAATAAATCGGGAATAAAATTAGATAGAAAAATTTTAGCAGATATTGCTTATAACAACCCAGAAGTATTTAAATCGATTGTTAAGAAAGTGCAATCCGCACTTAATTAATTTTGATATAATTAAAAAAAATTTTTTATAAAAAATTAAAAAATATTATTTCAATGATTTTAAGTATTATAATCCCTGTATATAACGAAGAAAAAACAGTTATTGAAGTTCTTGAAAAAATTAAAAAAAATTCATCAAATTCATTTAAATATGAAATTATAGTAATTGACGATGGATCAACAGATCAATCTAAGGTTTTATTAGAAAAAAATAATCATCTTTATGACAAGCTAATATTAAACGAAAATAATAAAGGAAAGGGTTTTTCAATAAAAAAAGGTTTATCAAATGCATCGGGAACGCATATTATTTTTCAGGATGCCGATTTAGAATACGATCCAATTGAATATAAAAAATTCGAAAAAATTTTCATAGATTTTGATGCAGATGGTATTATAGGTTCTAGATTTATATATTCAGATTACACGCGTTCGTACAATATATTAAATAAGTTTGGAAATAAAATTTTAACTCTTATTTTTAATCTTTTGTATAATTCCACATTTACTGACGTGTATTCTTGTTATTTTGCTTTTAAAAAAGATTTACTTAATGCAAATGACTTAAGAACTGAAGGATTTGAGCAGCACGCAGAAATTTTATGCAAAGTTATAAAAAAAGGTAAAAAATTTTATGAAGTCCCAATAAATTATAATGGCAGAAGTCATCAAGAAGGTAAAAAAATAAGAGCTTACCACTTCTTTGCAGTGTTATTTGAAATTGTAAGAGGAAAATTTTAATAAATATTTTAAATTAAAAATTTTCTAATCTTTTTTTTAAATTATATAACCCAAAAAAAGCTAAAGTAAAATTTAATCCTCTCACCACTCTTGCTGCAGTAGAGTCTAATTGCCAATAAAAATCAAAAGGTGTGGAAAGAAAAACTAAAAACAAAATAAATATATATAATGCAATTACAAA
>CAJQRF010000005.1 GCA_905612235.1 uncultured Pelagibacteraceae bacterium
TAATTTTATAATGGCAGTACCAAAGCGTAAAACATCCAAATCCAAAAGAAATATGCGAAGATCTCATCATAGAATTTCTTCCATTAATATTATTGAGGATAAGAAATCTGGAGAATATAGATTGTCACATCACGTTGATCTTAAAACTGGGATGTATAACGGCAAACAAATACTAAACCCTAAAAAATAATTTTATCAATAATTTCATTGATTATGACTAATAAAGTAAAAATTGCTATTGATGCTATGGGTGGAGAAAATTCACCTGATAAAATTTTAGATGGCATAGAAATATCCCTTAAAACCAGTAAGGATAATTTTTTTTATTTATATGGAAAAGAAGATTTACTAAAAAATAAAATTTTAAAAAAAAAAGAAATTTCAAAGTTCTGCGAAATTATTAATGCTGAAGATGTAATTTTGGATGACGAAAGTCCTCTCTCAGGAGCTAAAAAAAGTAAAAAAACAAGTATGTGGAAGGCTGTAGAATCATTAAAAGAAAAAGAAACAGACATATCCTTGTCAGCAGGCAATACTGGAGCTTTGTTGGTTATTTCACGTGTTCTTTTAAAAACAATCAACGGAATAAGTAAACCAGCTCTTGCAGCACTCTGGCCCAATCAAACAAATATGAATATTGTTTTGGATCTAGGAGCAAATATTGAATGCAATGAAAAAAATTTAACAGATTTTGCTTGCATGGGTTCTGCTTTATATAAATCTCTTTTTTCAAATAATATACCCAAAATAGCTTTGTTAAATGTTGGTCTTGAAGAATATAAGGGTAATGATATTTTAAAAAAAACTTTTAATATTTTAAAAGAAAATAAAATGAAAAATTTTGATTTTAAAGGTTATATAGAAGGGAATCATATAATGGATGGCGACATAGATGTAGTCGTAACTGATGGATTTACTGGAAACATTGCATTAAAAACAGCAGAAGGTACAGCTACCTTTATACAAAACAATCTTAAAAAATCATTAAATATATTCTCAATGTTTTTTTCATACAATTCTCTAAAAAAGTTTAAAGACAAACTTGATCCAAGAAAATATAATGGTGCAATTTTTCTTGGGTTGCAGGCTCCAGTAGTTAAAAGTCATGGCGCAACTGATGCTATTGGTTTTGCCCATTCAATTAATGTATGTAATAAAATAGTAAAAGCAAATTTGATTGAGAAAATTGAAACTAATTTAATTACTGTTAATGCTTAATTCGTGTTTTGATACTTAAAATGGCTAAAAAAAATTTAACAAGAAAAACCTTATCCAATCAACTATTTAAACGCATTGGTTTTTCAAAAAATTTATCGAGTAAAATTGTTGATGATTTTTTTGAAGTTCTAATTTCAGAATTAATTAGAGAAAATAAAATTAAAATATCTTCTTTTGGAACATTCAAAATTATGAATAAAAATGAAAGATTGGGAAGAAATCCTAAAACAAAAATAGAATATAAAATAAAACCAAGAAAAGTAGTAAGTTTTAAAATGTCATCATTGGCTAAAAAACAGTTAAACAGTAATGGATTATAAAGATAAAGATGAAAATGCATACAAGACAATAGGTGAGGTGACAAAGGAAGTTGGTCTTGTTAATAAAAAAACTGGAAAATTGCAAACACATACAATTAGATATTGGGAATCACAATTTAACCAAATAAAACCTTCAGTTAAAGCCGGTGGAAGAAGGTATTATTCATCTAACATTTTAAAAATTATTAAGTATGTGAAGTTTCTCCTAAAAGATCGTGGATTAACCATAAGTGGAGCAAAAAAAATATTAAATAATCAAGAATCAGATTCTATTGACGACGATGAAATTATAGGTATAAATAAGTCAAATTTTAAAGATACTAAAAATATTAAACAAAAAATTAAGAATATTTCAAAAATTGTTAAAGAGTTAAAAAAAATTAAGTAATGGCAAAAAAAACACATCTCAAAGTAAGACTGGTACCAGAAGCTAAACCTGATAGTGCTTTTTTTTATTACGTTAAAAAACCTACTGCTGGAGATAAGGCTAAAATTAAATTAAAAGCAAAAAAATACAATCCATCAACACGTAAACACGAAATGTTTGTAGAAAAAAAATTACCACCACATAGTAAATAATTATTTTTTCTTAAAAGCTTTTCTCTCAAAATCTATGTAGGAGCAAATCATACTTTTCCAAATTTTATTGGTTATTAGTGGGTCAATATTTCTCTTAATAGAGGATTTTTTTATTTTCCTTAAAATAAAAGCTATTCTCTTTTTATCGACAATTTCCTTCCTATTATTTTTTAATGATATAACCTTCTTCACAATCTCAGTTCTAATTTTAATAATACTTAAAAGCTTATTATCAAGTTTATCTATTTTTTCTCTTTGAATGTTTAGTTTTTTTTTATTTTTAGGCGACATTTAATCAATTGGATTTATCAATAAATAATATATTTATTATTACATGTACATAGAAAAGAATATAATAAATAAATACATTTCATATTGGTTAATTTCAATTTTCCTTATTGTTTCATTAATGATAATGGTGGGTGGCTTAACAAGACTTACCGATTCAGGTTTGTCTATAACTCAATGGCAACTATTTTCAGGAATTTTGCCTCCATTAAACACCAAACAATGGAATCATTATTTTGATTTATATAAAAAAATTCCTGAGTATCAGCTTCAAAATTATTCAATGACTTTAGATGAATTCAAAGTTATTTTTTGCTGGGAGTTTATTCACAGATTTTTAGGAAGATTAATTGGTATTCTTTTTTTGATACCCTTAATCTTTTTCACTGCTAAAAGAGGATTTAAGAATACTTTAAATTTACATGTAATATTTTTATTAATTTGCTTACAAGGATTTATTGGCTGGTACATGGTCTCAAGTGGACTTGCTGACAGAGTTGATGTTAGTCACTACAGACTGGCATTACATTTAGTGTTAGCTTTCATAATTCTCTCATTAATTTTTTGGAATTATTTAAACTATAAAAGAATTCAATTGCCAAAAAAGAAAATCAAAAAAATTTTATTAATTATTTTTGTTATACTATTGTTCATGCAATTATTGATGGGAGCCTTTGTTTCTGGAATGGATGCTGGTAAAATATATAACACTTGGCCAATGATGGGACTGAATTATTTTCCTGACGACAACATGATAATAAACTTATTTAGTTTCTCTAGTTTAAATGAGCCTTCTCTTGTTCAATTTATTCACAGAAATCTTGCTTATTTTATATTAACTTTTTATCTATATATACTTATTTATATTTATCGAAATAATCTTGCAGAGTATTTTAAAATTATAAATTTAATTGGTGTTTTATTAATTTTTCAAATTTTACTTGGGATTTTTACATTACTTTCTGGTGCACAAACGTTTATTTCATCTATGCACCAAGTAAGTTCAATTTTTTTAATCACTTCAAGTATTTATTTTTTATACTTAAATACAAAAACTAACTAACAGCTTTCAATTTGCTTTTACCTGAGGCATTTAAAGCTTGATCTAGATCTGCAATAATATCATCAGGATGTTCTATCCCTATAGACAATCTAACATATCCTGGAGTTACTCCAGCTGACAAAAGCTCTTCAGAAGTTAGTTGGCTGTGGGTAGTTGTTGCTGGATGAATAGCTAAACTTCTTGCATCCCCAATGTTTGCAACATGGTAAAACATTTGTAATGCTTCTATAAATTTTTTACCAGATTCAACACCACCTTTTACTTCAACACCAACCAGTCCTCCGTTTCCACCTTTGAAGTATCTTTTAGCTCTATCACCAATCTCACCTTTATGTATATTAGGATAAATAACTCTTTCTACATTTTTATGTTTTGTTAAAAAATCAACAACTTTTTGTGCATTAGAGCAATGTTGTTTCATTCTTAACGGTGCTGTTTCTAGTCCTTGAATTATTCCGAAAGCGTTGTCTGGTGCTAAGGCTGATCCTAAATCTCTCAGCAATACTACTCTAGCTCTCACAGCATACGCAACATTTGCTCCCGTTAGTTCAGGAACAACTTTACCCCAAACCGCTCCTCCATAGCTCGGATCAGGTTCATTAAATAATGGTTGTCTTTTTGGATCTGCAGTCCAATCAAAATTACCACCATCAACTAAACAACCACCAATAACTGTTCCATGTCCACCAATAAATTTAGTTAAAGAATGAATTACTACAGCTGCTCCATGCTCTAATGGTTTGCATATAACAGGCGCTGCTGTGTTATCCATAATTAATGGAACATTATATTTTCTTCCTATGTCAGCCACTTCTTTAATTGGAAAAACACGTAAATATGGATTTGGTAATGTTTCAGCATAAATACATCTTGTTTTCTCATCAATTTGTTTTTCAAAATTAGCTGGATCTGATGGATCTGCATATCTAACTTCTATACCAAGTCTTTTTAAAGTATGAGTAAATAAATTTACTGTTCCACCATAAAGGTCTGTAGAACTAATAAAATTATCACCAGCTTGACAGCAATTTGTTATTGCAAATGTAGAGGCGGCTTGACCTGAAGAAACTGTAACACAAGCTAATCCACCTTCTAAAGCAGCTACTCTTTTTTCAAGAACATCATTTGTTGGATTCATTATTCTAGTATAAATGTTACCAAATTCTTTTAGAGCAAAAAGGTTTGCGGCTGTATCTGTATCCTTAAATTGGTATGAAGTTGTACGATATATTGGAACAGCTACTGCAGTTGTTGCAGGATCACTTCTGTACTCTCCTCCATGAAGAGCTATTGTCTCATCATTTTTAATATTTTTGGTCATATTTCCTCCTAATAGTTATTACAAATGATATTTTGTCTCCAAATACTATTATTGTAAAGCATTTAATGGAGTTAAAAGTTTGACTTTATGGCTGAATCTCAGTAATTATGCGCCAATTGCGATGACAAATTTTATTAAGAAAAGTGAAATAGAAAATAACTGGCTTTTAATTGATGCTGAAAATGCTGTTGTCGGAAGACTAGCGGCATATATATCTAAAGCATTAAGAGGCAAAAACAAAACTAGATATACTCCAAATATGAACAATGGTGACTTTGTAATTGTTACAAATATTGAAAAAATTAAATTTACTGGAAAAAAATTTAATAATAAAAAGTATTATAGACATACAGGTTATCCTGGAGGAATTAAATCTACAGTTCCTTCCTTGTTAATGAAAAAAAAACCTGAAGAAATTTTAAAATTAGCTGTGCGAAGAATGCTACCCGGTGGACCTCTAGCAAAAAAACAACTAAGTAATTTAAAAATTTATAAAGGCGAAAATCATCCACATGCAACTCAAAATCCTACAATTGTTAATTTTCTAAAATTAAATAAAAAAAATAGTGTGAGAATAAATTAATATGGAAGTAAATTTAGAGACCAAACCTAAGATTTCAAAAATAAAATTAGATTTTAAAGATTCTAAATACGCTACAGGCAGAAGAAAAAGATCAATAGCAAAAGTTTGGTTAAAAAAAGGTTCTGGACTTATCTATGTTAATGGAAAAAAAATGTCTGATTATTTTAAAAAAGAAAATTTACAAATAGCGGTATTTAGACCTTTGTCTATACTTAAAAAAGAAGCAGATTTTGATGTAAGATGCTCAGTTAAAGGTGGTGGCATGTCGGGACAAGCAGGAGCAATAATACATGGCTTAGCTAGAGCTATTGTAGAATTTGAGCCAGACACCAAAACTACGCTTAAAAAAGCAAAATTAACTACAAGAGATTCTAGAGTGGTGGAGCGTAAGAAACCCGGGCGCAGGAAAGCTAGAAGAAGCTTTCAATTTTCTAAGAGATAATTTTTTAATAAATAATTTCTTAATAATAATTACAGATATAATCAATTACTGTTATAATTATAAAAATGAAAGATTCATTAAATATTGCTGTAGCTGGAGCAACAGGTTTTGTTGGTTTGGAATTAATCAAAATACTAAACAGACATCCTAAAGTAAAAATAATTTATTTATTAGCAAATAAATCTGCAGGAAAAAAAATAACAAATTTTGATAAAAAAATAACTAATAAAAAACTTCCAATGGTTTCAAAGTTAAAAAATATTAATTGGGATAAAATTAATGTTATATTTACCGCTTTACCAAACGGAGAAGCACAAAAAATAGCAAAGATCATGCCTGATCATGTTAAATTAATAGATTTATCAGCTGATTTTAGATTAAAAAATTCTAAGATTTACAAAAAATGGTACGGAATAAATCATAATTGTAAAAATTTAATAAGTAAGTCAGTTTATGCAATAACTGAGTTTTCAAGAAATTTATTAAAAAATTGCAAAATTATTGCTTGCCCCGGTTGTTACCCGACATCAATACAAATTCCTTTAATACCTTTGGTAAAAAATAGAATGATTGATCTTAATAATATCATTATTGATTCTAAATCTGGATATTCTGGTGGTGGCAAAAACATTAAAAAGAAATTTAAAAACCACAATATTTTTAATTCTGTTACTGCGTATGGCGTTGGGGAACATAGGCACATGGCTGAAATTGATCAAGAATTGTCTATAGCTGCAAAACAAAAAATTAAATTAACATTTACTCCACATTTAATTCCTATGTTTAGAGGGATTTTGTCGACAATTTATCTAGATACAAAAAAAAAATTCGATGCAAAAAAAGTTTATAATTTTTTGAAAAATTATCATAAAAAAAATTATTTTGTTAAATTTGCTAAATTTAATACACCCATTGGAACTGGAGATGTAATGAACACAAACTACTGCAGACTATCTGTCTGTAAAAACAGAAAGGATAATAAAATTATCATTATATCAACAATTGATAATTTAATAAAAGGAGCGT
>CAJQRF010000006.1 GCA_905612235.1 uncultured Pelagibacteraceae bacterium
TAAAAAATTTAGAACGCTAAAGAAACAGAAATTATCTGTGCTTCTTTATCAAATTCCTTAGCACCTTGGTACGAAGAATTATCAGATGAGATACTTGCATATCTTACTGACGCTCCACCCATAGTGTAAGCCACTTGGAAAGAAGTTACCTCAAGATCAAAACTAGATAGTGCACCCGGATTTACGTGCCCTTGTTCTGATTCGTGTTCAGCGTAACTTACAGATAAGTCATCATTTACGTTAAATGATATACCAAACATGCTATTTTTGTACCATGCTGGATCTGTAATCGTCGTATTTGCACCAGTATCTATACCAGATCTTGCGTAACCAATTGCAATAGGACCTAACGAGTAAGTTAAACCACCAATTGCTTCGTATCTGTCATTGCCGGCAGTGCTATCTACATAACGCTCACCAACGTGACCACCAACGAAAATATCTAGTCCAGAAAGTATTTCTGTACCAAATGATGGGTTAATATTTATCGTAGCATCGTAACCTGAGCCTGAATTATCACCTGTAATTCCTGACGAACCTTTGTCGCTCACGTCAGCTGATCCCATATCGGGAGCAACGGCTAATGCAACTGTTATCCCTGCAACTTTAGGAGTAGTATATTGTACGTTCGAATGTGTCCCTATTCCAGTAACTAGCTGTATGCCAGTTCCTAGACCTGCGCCCCACGCTTCTTCCCATGCGGTTGGCATTTTGTCATCAAGAGCATCAATACCATTGCCACTATCACCTTGGTTTAAGTTTAGTGCTCCTAAACCTCCCATGACGATATTAACAGCAGTATTTGAGTATGCATCTTTGTTTAACATAGCGACTGTTACACCAAACGTCCAACCGTTATCAAGTTCACCCGCACCTTTAAAGGTTAAGTTTGAACCCATACCAATTGGGTTACCTGTAGAAGCATCTTCGTAAGATGCCCAGGACATATCTACACCACCAGTAACTGTCATTTCTCCTGCGTTAGCAGATGAAACAGCAGCTAGAGATCCGCACAATGCTGATAAACCAACTTTTGTTAATTTATTCATATTATTCTATGCCTTTCTCTAAGAGTTAAAATGCTAACGAAACAGACAACATTGTTGCTTCTTTGTCTAATGCTGCTTCTTGGTACGCTGCATTTTTAACTTCACCTTTAGCTAATCTTATAGTAGCTCCACCCATAGTGTAGGCGGCTTGCATAGAAGTAGCTTCGGTAGTTGTATTTACATCGCTAGCTGATTGTGCTGACTCGTAATGGTTATATCCAATTGACAAATCATCATTGACGTTAAAAGTAATACCATAACCATCGTTAGTGTATTCTAATTCACCACTTGATTTTCCAGTATCAGTTTCTGACCACTGGTAACCAACAGTAAAACCACCCGCAGCATAAGTTAATGCTAGTGTAGTTTCATCATGGTCGCCACTAAAAGTTGCTGCACCTGTGTCGTTTTTAGTTTTAGATAAACCGGCGTTAACAGTTAATCCTGCTACTCCGTGTAATTCATCTGTCGCTGCAACTGTTATATCGTAACCAGATTTTTTTTGGCTAGTTCCTACAGTAGACCCTTTGTCATTAGCTGCTCCATTTCCCGCGCTTGGAGAATATGATATTCTTGCAGTTAATCCTTCTGGCGTCATGTTAGGTGTGTATTCAATATTACCTCCACCTGAAACTCCGCCTATAGTGTCTATACCTGAACCAACTCCTACTGCATAAGCTTCTTCCCATACATTAGGTGTTACATCATCGATACGATCGATACCTGTACCACTTACTCCTTGAGAAACTTGTATATTTCCAAGTGCTGGGACAGTTACTGTTACGTTTGTATTAGAGTAGACGTCTCTATTATCCATGGCTACAGATAATGCAACATTCCAACCGTTATCAAGTTCACCTGAACCTGCAAAAGATAGGTTAGAACCCATACCAATCGGGTTACCTGTTGTTGCATCGTCTTTTGTAATCCATGACATATCAACGCCACCCGTTACTGTTAATTCGCCTGCAGTTGCAGAAGAAAAAGCAGCTAGAGATCCGCATAATGCTGATACTCCGAGTTTAGTTATTTTGTTCATAGTTTAACTCCTTTATTGTTAGTTATTATTCATATGAATTGCGGACAAATTATCACGAGACAGGTCATTAAAAATGTAAATAATCTAATTAACTTGATATTTTATTGTTTTGTTGCAATTATACAACACTTTGCATGATAATCAATAAATGGCTTTTTTATTAGGTTTTTTAACTTTTAAAAGTAATTTTAAATTATGGATTAATGTATTAAGTATATCTTACATGAATATTTTTAACTTTTTAACAAAAAAAGCTGTAGCTAGAGCATTTATCATTATTATTTTCGGGTTTTTATATTCTTGCGGAATTTATAATCCATCTGACGCTAGAAAAGTTTCACCTAATTCTAAAGAAAGAGTAAAGAAAAATTTAGAAGAAGGAAAAGGGTTTTCTGCAAAAAAATTAATGGGCGGAGGAACTGGCGGAACTAGCTATCAATTTGCAAGCTCTAACCCGATGTGGAGAGCAACTTTAGAAATACTTGATTTTTTACCTCTTTCAAATGTTGACTATTCAGGAGGAATAATAACTACAGATTGGTATAATGAAGGAA
>CAJQRF010000007.1 GCA_905612235.1 uncultured Pelagibacteraceae bacterium
TGGCTTCTAAATTTTCTCCTTCATTAACAGCTACGGTTAACCATTTTTTAATTAAAGACATTCCTTCTAAAGCTATTCCGTCTGCCATAGGGTGATAGCCTGGCGCGCAATAAGCTTCTAAGTTATGAGCAAACGCATCCATTCCAGTTGCTGCAGTTAAAAATGCTGGCATACCTACGGTAAGCTCAGGATCAAGAATAGTTAATGTCGGTAGCATTCTAGGATGAAAAACAATTTTTTTAACTTTGGTTTCATCGTTAATTATTGCTGCTGCTCTTGATGTTTCTGATCCCGTTCCAGCTGTCGTGGGTACGGCTATGAAGGGTTTAACATTATCAGGGTTAGTAATTCTATTTTTTGCCATGGATTCCACATAGTCATTTTCAATCCAAAACGATCCTCCATCTGTACAATCCCAAAGTGGCCTATTAATAGCTGCTTGCAATACAATAGATTTTCCTACATCTAAACTGCTACCTCCTCCAAAAGCTATTACGCCATCATGATTTCCATTCTTAAATACATCTACTCCTTTTTTAACATTGCTACCTAATGGATTACCTTTTAAATCTGAAAAAATAATAGTTGGTAAATTTGCTCTCTTATTCATTTCAAGAGCTTTTTCGACCATTTTTGTTTTTGCTAAGTCTTGATCAGTAACAAACAAAGGTTTTTTAATATCCAAGATTTTACAAGCTTTTGCTAAATCTTTTATTCTTCCATTGCCAAACCAAACTGTATTGGGATAACTCCAGTCAAAATTAGACATTTAATATTCTTCTAATCCTAATAATTTTTTTCGTTTATTTGCCCAAGTACGAATTAAATTATCAACCGCTAAACCAATGAAGGCAACGCAGAGACCAAGGATTAGTGCTTTGCCTCCTCCTTTTTGGTCTGATAAAGCTTTCATAATATATTGTCCTAAATCTTCCGTCCCAATGAAGGCTCCAATAATTACCATAAATAATGCAAAGATAACTGTTTGATTAATTCCAAGCATGATATGAGGAAACGCTAAAGGAAATTCAATCTGAAACAATCTTTGTATGCGCGTTACACCTGACATCGAAGCTGCGTCATGTAAAGCTTGCGGTACACTACGAAGTCCCTCAATAGTGTAACGAGTTGCAGGAATAGTTGCATAAATGATTACAGCAATTAACACAGATGTGTCTGTTATACCAAAAAGCATCATAACAGGAATTAAATAAACAAAAGATGGAAATGTTTGGAGGGTATCACAAACCCCTAAAGCAATTTTTGTACTAGTTGTGTTTTGTGCGCACAAAGAACCAGTGGTTACTCCTATTATGCCTGATACAATTACACCAAAAGTTGCCATGTAAGCTGTGACTAAAGCTCTATCCCACCATGGGCTTAGAGCAATAAATAATGTAAAGCCACCAACTACAAGTGCTGATCTAATGCCTCCGATTATATAACCTGTTCCCATTACCAGAACAAAGGTTGCAACAACTGGCATTCTAAGAAAAGCAGCTCTCATTGGTTGCAATACGTCTACAATCAACCAAGTATTAAAAATTTTTATTTGGAAAAAGAAAGTATCAAAAATCCAATCAACACCTGTATTCCAGAAAGATTCAGTTGATATTCCTTTGTTATGTGGAACCTCATACAGGTAGTTAAAACCTTCCTTAAAATAAAAAGATCCAAAGGATGCAAGTATTAATCCAACTATTACTGCCCCAACAAAAAATAATCCATATTTATGACGCTGGAAAAAATTAAGGTCTTCAAAATAGTCTGTTTGTTTATGAGCCCAAGCTAAAGACATTTTATCTAAAAGTACTGCAATTAGACTAATACAAATGCCGGCTTCTAAAGCTAAACCAATTCTAAGTTGATTTAAGGCCAGCAATAGATTCCAACCTAATCCCTTAGCGCCTATAAAAGATGCAATAACCGCCATGGCCAAACACTGCATGATGACTTGATTCACACCAATTAAAATGTCACGTCTCGCGGTTGGAATTAATACTTTAAATAAAAGTTGAAATTCGTTACAGCCACTCATCTTTCCCGCATGGACAACTTCTGGAGATACTTTCCTTAGTCCCAACAAAGTCAAACGTACCATTGGTGGTGTTGCAAAAATTATTGTTGCAATTGCTCCGGCATGATCTCCAACTCCAAAGAGTACCACTATCGGACCTAGATAAGCATAGTGCGGCATGGTCTGCATTACATTGAGTATAGGATTTAATGCTGCTTCCACCCTCTTGCTTTTATATGACCAAATTCCTAAAAACAAACCAAGGAGAACAGAAGCTGGAGCAGCAACCAACACAAATGAAAGCGTCTGCATTGAAGGGTTCCACTGACCAAATAAAGAAATATAAATCATGGTAATACCCGCAAGTATTGCAAGACCTTTTCCATTAAGTTTATAGCCTAATATAATTGCTCCAGCGGCAACTATAGTCCAAGGAAGTCCAGGTAATTCCGCCCATGGGTTTGCGTCAATCCAATCCCAACTTGTAAATGCAACAACGGTCTTCACTCCTCCAATTAAAATTTCACGAATAAATTCAATTAAAAAAAGCATAGAAGCTGAAATCATTCTGGTAATTTGTAAAATAAGTGGTCGCGTTTGATACTCTTGAATATCTGCATTCCAAAACTCGATTGGCATCCAATCATTTAATAAAAAAAACAATGAATCATTTACCCAA
>CAJQRF010000008.1 GCA_905612235.1 uncultured Pelagibacteraceae bacterium
TTTGAAAAACTAATTAAAAATCAAAAAAAATATTTTTTCGAAATGAAATCTGAAATAGCTACAAGACAAAGTTCAGCAAATGTTTTAGAAAAAATAACAGAAAGTTTTCCTGAGTTAATCGGAGGTTCTGCAGATTTAAGTGGCTCCAACAATACAAAAACTAAACACTCAAAAATTATTACGCCTGCAAATTTTAAAGGTAACTACATCCACTATGGCGTAAGAGAGCATGGCATGGCTGGGATTATGAATGGTATGGCTTTACATAGCGGTATAATTCCTTATGGAGGAACTTTTTTAATTTTTTTTAGATTATTGTAAACCTTCGTTAAGACTTTCTGCTTTAATGGGTTTAAAAGTTATTTACATATTGTCTCATGACTCGATTGGATTAGGTGAAGATGGACCAACACATCAGCCTATAGAACACTTTGCTCATTTAAGAGCTATACCTAATTTAAATGTTTATAGACCTGCTGACACAATTGAAACACTTGAATGTTGGGAAATGGCCTTAAAAAGCAGTACTACTCCTAGCGTGATAGCTTTATCAAGACAAAAAATTCCATTTATTACTGAAACACTTACAGACAAAAACATGTGCAGCTTTGGTGGCTATGAACTTAAAAAAACTAGCCCCAATCCTGAAATAACTTTAATTGCATCAGGTTCCGAAGTTCAAATTGCACTTGAAACATTAAATAAATTAAAAAAAATTAATATTAATTCAAAAGTAGTTTCAATGCCTTGCCAAGAGTTATTTGACAAACAATCTAATGAATATAAAGAAAAACTAATTGAAAAAAGTTCAAAGAAAATATCCATAGAAGCTGGTGGCGTATTTGGATGGGAAAAATATGTTGGATCAAAAGGAGTGTCATTAGGAATAAAATCATTTGGAAAGAGCGCTCCCGCAAAAAAACTTTATGAAAATTTTAACTTAACCAGTGATAATGCTGTTGAAGTTGCTAAAAGAATGTTGGAGAAATAGATATGTCTATAAGAATTGGTATTAATGGATTTGGTAGAATTGGAAGAATGACATTAAGATCTATTATTGAAAACAAAAGAAAAGATATTGAGGTAGTTGCTATCAATAATAGAGGCAACTCTGAAGTGAGTAGTTTTTTACTAACAAATGACACAATCCATGGACCTTTAAAAAATGAAATATCGTTCTCTGATAAGTCAATTAGTGTTGATGGAAAAGAAATTAATATGATCCAGGAAAGTGAAATTTCAAAAATAGATTGGGGGAAATTTAAATTAGATGTTGTTTTAGAATGTACAGGAAAATTTAATACGAAAGAAAAATCAGCACAACATTTAAAATCAGGAGTAAAAAAAGTTTTAGTTTCAGCTCCTTGTAAAGGAGTTAATAATATTGTCTTTGGGGTAAATCATAAGAATATAGGCCCGAAAGACCAAATAATTTCTGCTGCATCGTGTACAACAAACTGTCTAGCTCCGGTAGCTAAAGTTATCCATGATAGTTTTGGAATAGAAAGAGGATTTATGACCACTATACATTCTTACACAACTGATCAACGATTATTAGATAATTCACATAAAGATTTAAGAAGAGCAAGGTCAGCCACAAACTCTATGATACCAACCACAACTGGAGCTACAAAATCCTTAGGAGATGTTATTCCTCAATTAAAAGATAAAGTAGAAGGAATATCTATTCGTGTACCCACTCCCAATGTTTCTTTAGTAGAATTTGTATTTACTTCAAATAAAAACTTAACTGCTGAAAAAATCAATGATGTGTTTATCAAAGCTTCAAAATCCGAGTTAAAAAATATATTAGATGTTAATCATAAGCCTCTCGTTTCTTCAGACTTTAATCATAACCCTCATTCAGCAATAGTTGATCTAACGCTAACAAAAGTTGTTGAAAATAAAATGGCCAAAGTTTCTGCCTGGTACGATAACGAATGGGGTTTTGCATCTCGAATGTGCGATTTGGCAAATTATTTCGGTAAGATTTAATGTGTCATGGCTAAAATAAAGCAATTAGATAACAATCTTAAATTAGAAGGAAAAAGAGTCCTGCTAAGAGTAGATTTTAATGTTCCTCTAAATAAAGGCTCAATAACTGAATCTTCTAGAATTGAGAA
>CAJQRF010000009.1 GCA_905612235.1 uncultured Pelagibacteraceae bacterium
ATGGTATTTGTTTTAAGATAATAGTATTCCTCAATTTTGACTGACAATCCACAATTAAGTCAAATTTTTCCATACCTAGATTTAAAAATTTTTTCTTTGCTAAAAACAAATGCCACCATCGAAATCCAAAGTATTTCAATCCCAATTTTAAGGTATTAATTTTAATATTGTATTCCTTCAATTTATCTAAATAATGGTTTTCGTGTGCTCCTAGATAATAGATTTCAGATTTTTTAAATTTTTTTTTTAAACACAGAATTAATGGAAACAATTGTATTGAGTCCCCAATTCCACCCCCTGAATTATATATAAGTAGTTTTTTCATAGTTATTGAATTATATCATTTACTTAACTACGGTTATAAATTAAAAAAGGCCTTTTTAAGGAATAGTAATGCCCTCGTGGTGAAATTGGTAGACACAAAGGACTTAAAATCCTTGCCCTTTTGGGAGTGCCAGTTCGAGTCTGGCCGAGGGCACCACAAATATGATTGTAAAAAAATTACATTTTGTAATAGATAACAGCAAAAACGGATTATCGTTTAAAAAAAAAATTTATAAAAATTATATAAATTCTACACCTAAAAAATCTGACGTAATTGTAGTTCTGGGTGGAGACGGTTTTATGCTCCAAACATTAAAAAAGTATAAAAAATTCAACAAACCTTTTTATGGCATGAACATAGGAACATTTGGTTTTTTGATGAATAAATTTAAATTAAAAAATATGCAAAAAAGTATAGCTGATTCTAAAATTGTTTCAATTTCACCCTTGTCTGCTAAAGTCAAAACAAGAACTAATAAAATAATAAATTTGTTAGCAATTAATGAGATATCACTACTAAGGCAAAGTAGACAAACTGCCTCTTTATCAATTCTAAGTAAGAAAAAAACAATTATTAAAAAGTTAATTTCAGATGGGGTTATTATATCCACACCTGCAGGAAGTACTGCATATAATCTTTCAGTGCATGGTCCAATATTATCTTTAAATTCAAAAAAAATTGCAGTTACTCCTATAAGTCCATTTAGACCAAGAAGATGGAAGGGTAAAATATTACAATCAAAAACACTTATTAAAGTTGTTAATTTAAATATTGTCAAAAGGCCTGTAAGTGTTGTTGCAGACAATCTTGAGGTTAGAAATATTAGGCATGTTATAATTAAAACTGACAATTCAATTAAATTTAAATTGTTATATGATAAAAATAACAGTTTAACGAAAAAAATAAAATTAGAGCAAATAAAAAAACAAATTTAAAATAAATGAAGTTAACTTATAGACCGGATATCTTGGTAAGAAAATTTATGAAAACAAATGCTTTGTTCATCAATAAAAAATATAAATGAATTTCAAATGGTGCCCTCACACGGACTCGAACCGCGAACCTACTGATTACAAATCAGTTGCTCTACCAATTGAGCTATGAGGGCTTAGAGCCAGTTTTTAGAATATTTTAATTTATTCTTCAAGTTTTATCTACATTTTAGAGATTTTTTATATTAATATGATTTATATTTTGGATAATCTTAATAATTTAACAAATATTACTTATGTATAACAAATTTGGACAATTCATTAACGGTAAATGGCAGCAGTCTCAAACGCACGAAACATATGAAGTTATAAATCCTGCTACAGAAGAATTGATAGGGAAGGCCTCGAAAGCTTCCGCGCAAGACGTGGATGATGCATTAAAATCTGCTCAAAAAGGTTTTTTAATTTGGAAAAAATATTTTCCATGGGATAGATCAAAAATAATTAGAAATATAGCAAATCAAATTAGAAAAAAAAATAACGAATTAGCAAAATGGATGACATTGGAAACTGGCAAGCCTTTATCTGAAGGTTTAGCAGAAGTGAGCGCTTCTGCAGATATTTTTGAATGGAATGCTGAGGAAACCAAAAGAATTTATGGTCAAACAGTTCAAAGTAGATTTGAAAACACAAGAATTATTGTTAATTATGAACCCGTTGGAGTAGTTGCTGCCTTATCACCATGGAATTTTCCATTAATCTTAGCCGCAAGAAAAATTTCAACTGCTTTAGCGGCTGGATGTTCGGTAATATGTAAGCCTGACGTTATTACCCCTGGTACTGTAATGGAATTAGTTGACATAATTAATAAATGTGGAGTTCCTCCTGGTGTTGTGAATTTGTTATCAGGTAATCCAGCAACTATTGCGTCACAACTAATATCTTCTGATATTATTAAAAAAGTTTCTTTAACAGGATCTACAAGAGTAGGTAAAATCATTTTAAAACAAGCGGCAGAAAAAATTCAAAGAGTTACAATGGAGTTAAGTGGACACGCTCCATTTATAGTACATGAAGATGCTAACATTGAAAAA
>CAJQRF010000010.1 GCA_905612235.1 uncultured Pelagibacteraceae bacterium
TTTACTAATTTTGCAGAAACTTGGTATGCTTGCCTGAAAGATAAACCGTTATATTGCACAAGATAATCAGCAAAATCAGTAGCAGTTGTAAATCCTTCATTAGATAAAGATAACATTCTTTCTTTATTCGGTTTTAAATTCTTAATAAGTTCATTAGCTATTTTAATTGATTGCAAAATTGTATCGTAACTATTAAACACCAAAGCTTTATCTTCTTGCATGTCTTTGTAGTATGATAAAGGCAAACCTTTCATAGTTGTTAACATCGATTGTAGCAATCCAAAATTGATACCCGCTTTACCCCTGATTAATTCAGCAGGATCTGGGTTTTTTTTTTGGGGCATTATAGAAGACCCAGTCAACATCTTATCATCAAGACTTATAAGTTTAAAAATATCCGAATTCCATATAATTATTTCTTCAGCAAATCTTGAAATGTGCATAGCACAAATTGAAGCCGCGGATAAAAAATCTATTGCAAAATCTCTATCAGATACTGTGTCAATTGAGTTGTCCGTTGGTTTTTTAAAACCTAATTTTTTAGATACAAAATTTCTATCTATTTTGTAGGAAGTGCCAGCCAAAGCACACACACCAAGTGGGCACTCATTAATATATTCTATATTACTATTGAATCTTTTTTTATCTCTTTTAAACATTTCTACGTAGGCCAACAAATAATGAGCAAAAGAAATTGGTTGTGCATTTTTTAAATGAGTAAAACCTGGCATTATTGTATGAATATTAATATGAGATATTTTTAAAAAACTTTTAATTAAAATATTTAAATTATTAACTATTTCTTCAGAGCTTTTTTTGATCCACAATTTAAAATCAGTAATTATCTGGTCATTTCTAGATCTTGCTATATGCAAATAGCCAGCATCTTCACCTATAATTGAAAAAAGTCTTTTTTCTATGTTTAAATGAATATCTTCATATTTTTTATTAAATTTAAATTTATTTTTTTTAATTTCTTTTTCAATTATTTTTAAGCCGTTTACTATCTTGTTACCTCTTTTTTTATTTATTATTTTTTGTTTAACCAACATTTGAGTATGAACAATGGAACCAAGTATGTCTTCTTCAAACAATCTTTTATCAACATCAATTGATGCACCAAGTTCTTCAAAAATTTTTGATGTTGGGTTGTTAAATCTAGAACTCCAAACAGCTTTATTTTTATTTTTCATGTGTTAAGTTCTTATTTTTAATGTTTAAAAACCAAAAAATTCAAACGTTTATATTTTTCTTCTTTTGTTTTAGTATTTTTTTGTCAATATCGCAATCAAATGAAGATGTTCCTCTTAATAATATAGTAATAGGTGAAATTCCAAAGCCAGTTTTAACGCTTATATTTGAAGATTTTTCAGGTAAAAAAATTAACTTAAATGATTTTTATGGAAAACTTCTAATTATCAACTTTTGGGCAACCTGGTGCGCCCCATGTAAAAAAGAAATGCCATCACTTGATAAATTACAACAAAATACTGCATTTGAAAATTTAAAAGTTTTAGCAGTAAATTTAGAGCAGCCAAATTATTCAAAGACAAAAAATTTTTTTAATGAATTAAATATTAAAAGTTTAAAAATTTATTTTGATAGTAATTTAAATTTTGTTAAAGAGTTTAACTTAAGAGGAGTTCCTACAACTATACTTATGAACAAAAATGGAGAAGAATTTGCTAGAATTTTAGGTGAAGTTGATTTTCAAAATAAAAAATTTTTAAAATGGTTATCAAAATATGACTAATTATATCTTGGACGTTACAACTGTATTACCTTTATCAAATAATAAGCCTAGTCAAGCTATTGTATTGTGTCATGGATATGGTGGAGATGGAAAAGACATAAGTGCTTTAGCAATGAGTTGGCAGAGATTTTTACCTGATGCTATTTTTTTATGTCCGAACGCGCCAGAGGTATGTGCCATTAACCCCGGAGGTTATCAATGGTTTGATTTATCAACAGAAAAGGAAGAAATAATTCTGGAAAAATCTTTAGAAGCTGAAAAAAAACTAAGTACTTTTCTAGATCAGATTTTTGACAATTTACAATTAGAAACAACTAAATTAGCTTTAGTAGGTTTTAGTCAAGGTTGCATGATGAGTTTACAAGTTGGATTAAAGAAAAAAAAACAAATTAATTCTTTAATTGGGTATTCAGGAAAAATAATTAATAAAAAACATTTAGCAAATAATATTAATTCTAAACCAAAGATATTTTTAATGCATGGTGAAAATGACACAATAGTTCCCCCAACAAATCTTTTAGAAGCAAAAGAATATTTAAAAAATTATGGTGTTAGTGTAAAAACTAAATTATTTAAAAATTGTGAACATACGATTCCTGTTGAAGGATCTAGTCTTGGTTTGGAATTTTTAAAAAAAAATCTTTTATAATTGAAACATTTTCTTAAAAAACTAATTCTTGCAAAAATTATTTTAATCCGTTAATTTATTTATATGATAATTGCATCTTCTGAAAAAGTACCTTTGGAGAAATGTCCTGCTTTAGTACTTAATGCTGACTTTAGACCTTTGAGTTATTATCCATTATCACTTTGGTGTTGGCAGGATGCAGTTAAATCTGTTTTTCTCAATAGAGTAAGTATTGTATCTAATTACAAAAAAACAATAAGAAGTCCTTCATTTGAAATGCCTTTACCAAGTGTTATTGCTCTAAAAAATTTTATCAAACCTACTGAACATCCAAGTTTTACTAGATTTAATGTATTTTTAAGAGACAAGTTTACATGCCAGTATTGTGGTGACAAAAGAGATTTAACCTTTGATCATTTGCTGCCAAAATCAAAAGGTGGAGTTACAGATTGGGAAAATGTTGTTACGGCATGCTCAACCTGCAATGTAAAAAAGGGAGGTAGATTATATTCTGTATCTGGCATGAATTTACATAAAAAACCTTTTAGACCAACAGTAGATGATCTTCATCAAAATGGAAGAAATTTCCCCCCCAATTTTTTACATGAAAGTTGGATGGATTATCTCTATTGGGATGTCGAATTATTGCCTTAACAAATATTTTTTTACAAAATTTTTATCTATTATTTATAATTTTTTTTATAATTAAAAAAAAGTATAGAAAAAAATAAACTTAGGATAATAGAAAAAATAGTATTAATCGCAGCAAGAGATAGTCCCATTATTTTAAAACGTACATTCTTGCAACTTATGTTTGTTTGTTTAAGTTGCTCTAAAAGTTGTTCTTTCGATAGAGATTTGGAAAAATTTTCTGTCCCACAAGCAGATGATTCTGTATAAAAACCCTGCTCTATACCAAAGTGATAAAAAGCTAAAAATGCACCAGCTGCAAAAATTAACGATATAACTAATAATGATATTTTAACATATTTTTTTAAAAATAATATTTGGCCTAGAAACAAAATAGAAATTAGGTATGGAATTCTTTGATA
>CAJQRF010000011.1 GCA_905612235.1 uncultured Pelagibacteraceae bacterium
AGAACCAGAAGGTCTTCCTGCAGTTAAACTAAAACCACTCTTGAGTTTAAAAAATAAAAAGTACCTATCTGATGAAGATATGGTGAGTTTTCAAAAAAGAAATTTAATAAATATTAAATCACCAAATCCGTCTGTGGAGACTTTTTTGCATGCCTTTTTGCCATTTAAATTTGTTGATCATACTCATGCTGATGCAATTTTAAATGTTACTAATAGACCTGAGGGATTTAAACTTTGTAATAAAATTTTCGGTGTTAAAGTTGCTTTAGTGCCATACGTAATGCCAGGATTTATGCTTGCTAAGAAAGTCTATGAAATTTATAAAAAAAACCCAAAAATCAATTGTCTTATATTAATGAATCATGGCATTTTTACATTCGCTAATGATGCTAAAGAAGCTTATGGTTTAATGATCAAATATGTTTCTCAAGCAGAAAAAGCAATTAAAAAATTAAAAGTTAAAAAAATAAAACAAATTAAAAAGTTCTCTACAAAATTTGAACCTCATGAAGTAGCTCCGATAATTAGAGGCCTGTTGTGTGATAATCGCCCAGATCAAAAATTTATAGTTAATTATAAGTCAAGCAAACATTTAAAATATTTTACTAATGGTAAAAATGTGAGAACTTATTCGTCAAAAGGTACCGCAACACCTGATCATGTTATTAGGGTAAAACCTTTTCCCTTAATAATAACGCCAAAGAAAAATTCATCATTAAATGATTTTAAAATTATGGCTCAAAGAGCTATGGCAAGTTATAGAAAAAAGTACATTAGTTATTTCAATAAGAATAAGAAAAAGATTAAAGATAAAAAGGTCATGCTAGATACTTCTCCAAGAGTTGTGTTAGTACAAAACGTAGGAGTTTTTACTGCTGGTAAAGATTTGAGTGCAGCCAAAATTGCTGGAGATTTAACTGAAACTAATGCAAAAGTAATAACTACTGTTGAAGAAACTTCTAAATATAAATTCATATCTGAAAAAGACCTTTTTGATGTTGAATATTGGTCGCTGGAACAGGCCAAAATTAAAAGAAAGAAAAAACTGCTTGAAGGTAACGTCGTTGTTGTTTCTGGCGCAACGGGAACTATTGGTTTTGCAACTTATAAAATGTTTAAAAGTTATGGAGCTGAAGTGGTTTTATTAGATAATAATTTACGAAAACTAAATGAATTAAAAACAAAAATTAATGATCTTTGTATCCATTGTGATGTTACTAATAAAAAAAACATTAAAAATGCTTTTAAACAAATTTGTGAAAAATTTGGTGGTATTGATATTCTAATTTCAAATGCTGGAACAGCTCCTAGTGGTTTGATAGGTGAAGTAAGTGACGATCATTTAAGAAAAAGTTTTGAAATTAATTTTTTTGCTCACCAAAATTGTGCTTCTGAAGCTGTTAAAATAATGAAACAACAAAGTATTAATGGTTGTTTGCTTTTTAATATTTCAAAACAAGCTGTTAATCCTGGAAAAAACTTTGGTCCTTATGGTTTACCAAAGTCTGCTTTATTGAGCTTGTGTAAACAGTATGCTGTTGATTACGGGTCTTACGGAATTAGATCTAACGGTGTTAATGCAGATAGAATAAGAAGTGGTTTAATGACCGATAGAATGATTAAGACTAGAGCAAAAGCAAGATCTGTCTCTGAGGATAATTATATGCGTGGAAACCTATTATTAGATGAGGTTAAGGCAGAAGATGTTGCTAAAGCATTTTTTCATCTAGCAACTTCAAAAAAGACTACTGGTGCTGTTCTTACTGTTGATGGTGGAAACATAGCTGCTTCTCTAAGATAATTATAATAAGTTTTCTTAAAATAAATATTCTAATAATTTCCAATTATATTAAAAAATTTAATTGATTCAATCAAACTATTTGGGTTTGCTATTTTTTTCCCAACTATATTACTTGCAACTCCATGATCTGGAGATATTCTTATACACGGGAGGCCTAGTGTGATATTTATTGCATCGAAATTATATAATGCTTTAAATGGGGTAAGTACCTGATCATGATACATCCCGACTATCACATCAAATTTTGATTTATTTGAAATCATGAAACTTGAATCAGGTGAAACTGGTCCAATAACTTTCAATTTGCTTTTTTTTAAAATTTTTATTGCTTTTTTTATAATTTCCATTTTTTCTATTTTATTTTTTGATGAATAATTGTGTGGGTTAATCCCAAGAATAGCAATGTTAGGTTTTTTTTTTAAAATTTTTTTATAAAAGCTATCTATAATTTTAACTTTTTTTATAATTTGAGATTTGCTTATTTTTCTATTTACCTCGCTTAGCGGCAGATGTGTAGTAATAGGAGATACAGAAAGATCTTTATTATAAATTAACATAACCTCATTTCCTTGAGTTTTGTATTTTCTAGATAAAAATTCAGTTACTCCTTGGTGCTTTTCTTTAAATAAAGTTTCTTTAACCACTGGACAATTTATAATTCCATTAATTTTTTTTTTTTTTGATAAATTAATAGCAATATCAAAACATTTAAAAATATACTTGTTTGATTTATCTGATATTTTTTCAAAAGTTTTTTTTTGAAAATACTTAACATCATAAATTGGTAATGCTTTTCCTGTTAAATCAGTTTTTTTGAAATTATCATCAATTTCTTTTATTTTTATTTTATATTTAAGTCTTTTTTTTTGCAGGTTAAATAGATTTATGCTTCCTATTATAAAAAAAGGTTTTTTTGCAAATTTTTTCCTTAACATCCAGCTTTTAAAAATTATTTCAGAAGAAATGCTGTTTGGTTCTCCAGCAACTATTGCTATAGGCTTGATCATTTTTATATTAAGTTTTCTTTCCAAAAATTAAAAAATTGAGGCATATATTCTTCATTAATAATATTTTTTTTATTTAAATAATCCTTTCAATCCTTTTTCTGATGCTTCACAGACTCCTTTTTCTGTAATTAAACCTGTCACATATTTAGCAGGTGTTACGTCAAAAGCTAGATTCATTGCTTTACTTTTCTGTGGATAAATTAATATTTTTTGAAGATTCTTATTTTTGTCCAATCCTTCAATATGCGTTAATTCATCTGGGTTTCTTTCTTCAATGGGAATATCTTTAAAATCTTTTATGTCCCAATCAATTGTTGAACTAGGTAACGCTACATAAAAAGGAACATTATTGTCATGAGCTGCCAAAGCTTTTAGGTAAGTTCCAATTTTATTACAAACATCTCCAGTTGATAAAGTTCTATCAGTTCCAACAATACACATATCTACCTGCCCTCTTTGCATTAATATTCCACCCGTATTATCTGCAATAATCGTATTAGGTACATCTTCCTCATTTAATTCATAAGAAGTTAAATTAGCTCCTTGGTTTCGTGGTCTTGTTTCATCAACCCAAACATGAACTGGAATTCCTTTTTTGTGAGCATGATAAATAGGTGATGTTGCAGTTCCCCAATTAATTGTTGCGAGCCAACCAGCGTTACAATGAGTTAAAATATTTACAGTATCTTTCTTTTTGTTATAAATTTCTTCAATAATTTTTAATCCATTTAATCCAATATTTTCACTAAATTTAACATCTTCATCGCAAATAGCTTTTGCTTCAACTAACGCTACTTTTAATAACTCATTATTATTAACTTCTGATAATTTTTTCATCATTCGATCTACAGCCCACTTAAGATTGATTGCGGTAGGTCTTGATTGAATTAAATCTTCTGAGCTTTTTTTAATAAAATTAGGATCATTTTTCTCCATTATGGCTAAAACAATTCCATAAGCTGCTGTTCCGCCTATTAACGGCGCTCCCCTAACTTTCATAATTTTTATGGCATTAATTGCATCTTTTACTGTTTTGAGATCTTTAATTATAAATTGATGTGGAAGTTTTGTTTGATCAATAATTTTAACTGTTTGATTTTTCTCATCAAACCAAATTGTACGATATTCTTTTCCATTAATTTTCATTTATTTAAAACTCTACCAGCAACTGTATTTAATTTATCTTTGGTTTTTTGAGTTCTTTTTTCTCGAGCTGTTATAATTGCTACATCTAAACAATTATTTGTAGGGTCTTTGGGGTCTATATGATTTTCAAAGTTTTCAATAATGTTTTTAACCATATTTTTAGCTTTAGCAGCGTTTCCTAGTAAAACTTTAATGACTGTTTGAACGTCCACATTTTCATGATCTGGATGCCAACAATCATAATCGGTAACCATCGATACTGATGAATATCTAATTTCAGCTTCTCTTGCTAACTTCGCTTCAGGCATATTTGTCATTCCAATAACATCAGCTTTCCATGAGCGATATAAATTAGATTCTGCCAATGTTGAAAATTGAGGTCCCTCCATAACTACATATGTACCTCCCCTTTGGTAATCTATTTTTTCTTTTTTGATTGCTTCTTCACAAGCATTCATTAAACCATTGGAGGTTGGGTGAGCCATTGAAACATGTGCAACTATATCTTCATCAAAAAAAGTTTTTTTTCTTGCAAAAGTTCTATCTATAAATTGATCAACAATTACAAATTTTCCTGGCGGTAAATCTTCTTTTAATGACCCAGCTGCGGATACTGAAACGATATCAGTAATACCCAATTGTTTTAAAGCATCAATATTAGCTCTAAAATTAATATTTGAGGGTGATATTTTATGACCTCTTGCATGACGTGGTAAAAAGCAAACTTCTTTTTCTTTATATTTAAAATTTAATATTTCATCAGAAGGTTTTCCCCAGGGAGTTGATAAAGATTTCCAACTTGAGTTTTCTAAACCTTCTATGTCGTAGAGACCGCTACCTCCTATAATTGCCAGTTTGTTTTTTGTCATAAATTATTATAATTAGTATGTTCTTTTTTATTAATTTTGAAGCTAAAAAATGGACTTAAAAAAATACATACGCTCAATTCAAGATTACCCTAAAAAAGGTGTACTATTTAGAGACATAACCACATTAATAAAAGATAAAGGTGCATTTAAAGAATGCATAGATCAAATGTCTAAAATTACAGAAGAATTAAATTGCGATAAAATAGCATCCATTGAATCCCGTGGGTTTATTTTTGCCTCCCCCCTTTCATACAATTTATCTAAACCTAATATTTTAATGAGAAAAAAAAATAAATTACCATATGAAAAATATTCGGTAGATTTTGAATTAGAATATGGGAAGGCAACTTTAGAGATGCATAAGGACTCGTTAAATGTTGGTGAAAAAGTAATTGTAATTGATGATTTGATAGCAACTGGAGGTACTGCAGAAGCTGCTGCTAAACTGGTAGAAAAATCCGGCGCTGAAGTTTTGGGATTTGTTTTTGTAATTAATCTTTATGATTTGGGTGGAGTAAAATTACTAGAAGGAAAAGGTTATAAAACTTTTAGCTTAATGAACTTTCCAGGACACTAGAGCTCTCTTTTGGTCCAAACTTCAGGAGTAAGTTCATTTTCAATCTCTATATTAATATAATAATCAAAAGGTTTAGTGCCTCTTTTTTTTATATATTCATATGTTTTAGTAATTCCTTTTTTCAAGTCTACTGTTGTTTTGTAATTTAGTAATTTTCTTGCTTTATCTGCGGAACATGTTGCGTGTTTGACTTCCCTAGGTCTATCTTTTTTATGTATAGGTTTTAGATTGCTGCCAGTTATGTTTGAACAAATTTCTGAAACTTCATTTATAGTTACAAACTCTTCGTCAGGACCAATGTTTATAATTTGCTTATGCAAATTTTTTTGATCTAACATTGGCAACAAGCAGCTAATACAATCATCAATATATGAAAAGCATCGTTTTTGCTTTCCATCTCCATAAATCAGTGGTGCTTTTTGTTGCATCATTCTATTAAGCATAATGGAAACTACATTTCTAAAAGGATCGTCATATTTTTGTCTAGGACCAATTATATTGTGCGGAACTGCTATAACCCACTCAATATTATTTAACTCACATAAATTTATCAAAACTCCTTCAGCTGCAACTTTAGAAATAGCGTATGGATCAATAGGTTTAGGAATCATATCTTCTGTAAATGGTGTTTGTTGATCTCCATATCGCGCCATGGAAGAGCAAAATATTATTCTTTTGACTTTGCTAGCAATAGCAGAAGTAAAAACAGATACTGAAGCCATATAATTATTTTTTGTAATTTCTACAGGAGAAAAAACTGATAAACCTTCATGAGCAGTGGCGGCACAATGATAGACAACATCAACGTCTTTCATTATTTTATTCATTTTATTTAAATCGCAACAATCAAAATTATAAAATTCAATATTTTTTGGTATATTATCTTTATATCCACCAATCATGTTATCTACACCAACTACTTTATGTTTTAGTGCAGACAATTTTTCAGCCAAGTGTGAGCCTAAAAAACCAGCAACACCTGTAACTAATATTTTTTTAATAGATTCACTCATTTAAAGTTTTGTATATTTTTAATTGTTATAAATCAATAATTAAACTTTTGGGCGATACCAAGAATCTTTTCCAACTATTGCGTTAAATAAACCAGAAAGTCTCTGATAATATATTTCTTTTTTTTCTTTATTAAATATTAAAAAATAAATAAAAATTTTTATAGTCGCTGATAACATCTTGGGCAAAATCATTAAAAAAGAAATTAAAAAACCCTTATATTTTTTATTGTAATAGAAAGTTGACCACATCCAGTGCCAATTTCTTGAAAGTTCCATCTGATAATTTACGTTATTATCATGAGATTGACCGCCCTGATGAAAAATTGGAATATTTGAATCCCAATAGATTTTTTTATTTTTATTAATTAATCTCCTACATAAATCAATTTCTTCAAGATATATAAAAAAACTTTCATCAAAAAAACCTATGTCTTTAAATTCAGATAAGTTTAAAAACATGGCAAATCCTTTTACATTTTCCGCTTCATGAATTTTAGGTTTTGCAGAATAATCAACTCTTCTTTTTTTTTCTGCGTATATTATATTTGGAGCTATGATTGCAAAATCAGGATACGCATGGGCTGAAAGCAAAAAAGCCTCAAGTGTTTCAGGGTACAATTCAGTATCAGGATTAATTATTAGTGCATATTTGGTTTTGGTTTCTCTAATGCCAATATTATTTGCTCTACCATAACCTAAATTCTTTCCTGTCAGTATACACTTAACATTAGTAAATTCTTTCTCAATATTTTTTTTAAACTCAGTATCATTGGAATTTTCAACATTAATTACATAACAATTTTTATCAATTGAATTTAAACATTTTTTGATTTTTGTTTTGCTTCGAAAAGACGTTATTACTATGGTTATATCTTTAATTGACATTATTTTAACATATTTGATTTTATACTGAAATTATTTTAATACTTTAAAAAATTAGATCATACCTTATTTTTATATAAAATGAAAAAATTTATTGTAACGGGTGGCTCAGGGTTTATTGGAAGTAATTTAGTAAAATTCTTACTAAGTAAAAATTACTTTGTGGTTAATATTGATAAATTAAGTTATTCAGCAAACCCTTTCAACTTAAAAAAAATAAAAAATAATAAAAAATATAGATTTTTCAAAAAAGATATAAATGATCAGCATCAAATATTTAAAATCATAAATCAGTTTAAACCGAATTGTATTTTTAATTTAGCTGCTGAAACACATGTTGATAGATCGATAGACAATCCTAAAGACTTTATTAATAGCAATATCTTGGGTGTATATAATTTACTTCAAGCTTTAAATAAATATTCAAAGAATAAAAAAAATAAAATAAAGTTAATTCATGTATCTACAGATGAAGTTTATGGGGACATTAAACCTGGTGTTAAATCAGATGAAAACTTTCCTTATAACCCTAGCTCACCTTATTCAGCAACAAAAGCTAGTGCAGATTTGTTGATAAAATCATTTGTAAGAACATACAAGCTTCCAGTCGTAATATCTAATTGTTGCAACAATTATGGGCCAAATCAATTTCCAGAAAAATTAATTCCTAAACTAATTTATAATATTATTAACAACAAGCCTCTGCAAATATATGGAAATGGTTTAAATTGTAGAGAGTGGATGCATGTTCAAGATCACTGTGAGGCACTTTTAAAAATTTTTTATAAAGGAAAATCTGGAGAAAGTTATAACGTAGGATCAAATCAAAATATAAGTAATATTAATTTAGTTAAAAAATTATTAAAATTATTAAGAAAAAAACTTATTAAAATTGATAAAAAAACAAAAATTGTTTTTGTAAAAGATAGACCTGGACATGACTTTAGATACTCTCTTAATAGTAAAAAAATATTAAAAGAACTAAAATGGGAAGCTAAAATATCTCTAGATAAAGGATTATCACAAACTTTTAATTGGTATCTTAATAATCAAAATTTTTTTAATAGTGTTCCAAAAAAACTTCATATAAATAGATTAGGTTTAAAACTATGATTAAAAAAGGAATTATATTAGCTGGTGGAAATGGTACTCGCATGAGTCCATTGACTAAAGCTGTTAATAAGCAGCTATTGCCGATTTACGATAAGCCTTTAATATATTACCCTCTGTCCGTACTTATGCTTTCTGGCATTAAAGATATTTTAATTATTGTAAATAAAGGACAGCTAAACCAATTCAAAAAAATTTTACCTAATGGAAACAATTTAGGAATAAAAATTACTTACGCTGAACAAAGTCATCCAAGGGGATTACCTGATGCATTTGTAATTGGTAAAAAATTTATTGGTAATAATAATGTTGCTTTAATACTAGGTGATAATTTTTTTTACGGTCAAAGTTTAACAAAAAAATTAAAAAATTGTGTTATGTTAAACCGAGGAGCTAAAGTAATACTTCATCCGGTAAATAACACTAGCTCATATGGTATAGCAACTATCAATAAAAAAAATAAAATTATAAAAATTGTTGAAAAACCAAAAAAAACCTCTTCAAACTTGGCCGTTACAGGCCTTTACTTTTTTGACAAAAATGTTGTTAAATATAGCGAAAGTTTAAAACCATCTCGAAGAAAAGAAATTGAAATTGTAGATTTGTTAAATAAATATAAAAGGAGAAATAAGCTATCTGCTGAATTTTTAGGAAGAGGCGGTGCTTGGCTAGATACTGGATCTATTAAAGATTTCTATGATACATCAGCCTTTGTTTCAGCTTTAGAAAAAAGACAAGGTCTTAAGATTGCATGTTTGGAAGAAATTGCAATTAAAAATAAATGGATTAATAAAAAAAATATAGTAGAAGCTATTAAATTCTATGGAAAATGTGATTATTCTCTATACTTACTTAAACTTTTAAAACAAAAATAATTTTACATATTAAAATTTTTTCTAATATCATAGAACAATATAGGTATTTCTTTATATATAGTGTTCTTTTTAAACCAATAAGACATAAATCTTTCTGCTAAAAAACCATAGATTCTAGTTTGACCATAGCCTTTTAAATTTTCAAAACCAAATATCTGCTCACATTTCTCAAGCCAAGGGAATAAATCTTCATAATAATTTTTTAATTGTTTTTTTGATTTGCAAATAAACATATTGTGTGGGTTAAAAGAAACTTCATTATTCACAAATTTTCTAAAATCATTTTTATTTGAATCATCTAATAAATCTATCGCCTTATTTAAGTTATTTTCTCCATGCATCCAATCAAAATGAAAATTAAGATTTCTTTTTGTTTTACTAATTAAACTTGGTTTTTTAACAAAAAGTTTTAATGCAGTTTTTATAAATTTCATTGTCCTCCATTGATTTACAAACATCTGCTCTCCAAGAATTGACTCGCATGATTCGAGGTCTTTAGGAATGCTCTTTAATGCATGGGTATTAATTGTATCAATATTTATATTTTCGTTCTTGATATGATGTAAGCTCCAAAATTTTCTATACTGACAAAAACCTACCCATTCATCATCGTCGAGTTTATCTAAATAATTTTTCCACAGCCAGTAGTGGAAAGTATATTCCCCATAATTTTTATTTTTTTCAGAAATATTTATTCCTGTATTATCCTGCGTCCAATGATTATTAAATTTTTTATCTCCAAGGCCTACAGGTATATAATTAAGATTTTTAATAAAATCGTAGTGACTTGGTTCTAAACTTAAACAAAACATATTTAGGTTTTTCATATTAAATTAATCCTTATTTCCTCAGATAAAGTTTGAACCGAAACCTGAATACTGCGTTGTTGATTTGGATGACTATATTTTTGTATTTCTTGAGCATCAGAGATAAATTTTTATCAGCTTATACGTTAAAAGTTAAACATAAATTGAATTAATTTTACCTATCAATCTGAACTTATTAATATATAAATCAAATAAAGAATTAGAAAAATGAGTTTAACATCTGAATTAAATAAAGTTTTAGGGACCAAAGAAATAAAAAGAACAAATCATCTTTTTCCACTAAAAGATTCAACCTTTAGAAATAAAGATTTAATTGAAGGAATTAAAGTTATTTTGAGTAAAGATGTAACTATGTCAAAAATTACTAAAAAGTTTGAAAAAACATTTAGTAAGAAAATGAAGATTCCTTATTCATTGATGGTAAACTCTGGATCATCAGCTAATCTTTTGGCATTTCAATGTTTAATTAATCCATATAGAAAAAAAAGATTAAAAAATGGTGATGAAGTTTTAATACCTTCAATATGTTGGTCAACTTCACTTTGGCCAATCATTCAATGTGGATTAAAACCAGTTTTTGTAGATGTTGATAAAGAAAATTTTAATATATCTTTAAAAGATCTTGAAAAAAAAATTACAAAAAAGACAAAAGCATTAATGCTCATTCATGTTCTTGGAATATCCACGAACATGTCAAAACTTTTAAAAATAATAAAAAAAAATAAAATTATTCTAGTAGAAGACACTTGTGAAAGTATAGGAGCTAAGTATAAAAAAAAATCTCTTGGTAGTTTTGGAGATTTTTCAACTTTTTCTTTTTATTTTTCTCACCAAATTTCATCAGTAGAAGGTGGCATGATATGTTGCCAAAATAAAGAAGATGAAAATATTATTAAATCTCTTAGGTCTCATGGGTGGGCAAAAGATTTATCAAATCAGAAGAAAATAGAAAATAAAAATAAAAAAATAAACAAAAATTTTTTGTTTTATAATTCTGGCTTTAATTTAAGACCTACTGATATACAGGCAGCAATTGGATTAAGCCAATTTAATTCTTTAGAAAGTTTTATTAAAGTGAGAAGTTTTAATAGAAATAAAATTATTAAAAAATTAATTCAGGATAAAAGATGGAGAAAACAAGTTAGTTTTATTAACAACGATTCAAATACTAAACCCTCATGGTTTGGTTTAACAATGCTGTTAAATAAGAAATATAAAAATTTGAAAGATAAAATATTTAATAATTTAGATAAATTAGGTATTGAAAATAGACCAATTATTAGTGGAAACTTTTTAAGACAACCCGCTATAAAAAAATATAATCTTAAACAAAAAAGTATAAATTTTCCTAATTCAAATTTTGTGCATGATCATGGATTGTTTGTGGGTTTAAAACATAAAGTTTTAAATGATAAAGATGTTCTTAAATTTGCAGATATATTTTTTAAGGCTTTTACAATTTAATTAATCTTTAAGTGCTTTAGCTAAATTTTCAACTAATATCTCAATACTACCTTGCTGGTTTGGGTGGTCAAATTTTTTTATTTCTTTGGCATCAGAAATTATTGGGACATAATTTAAATTATTTTTTTTTGATACATTTTCATACATTGCTCCAGCATTAGTGCTTCTAAGTTCAATTACTTTAGTATTTGGTTTACAAAAAACTAAATTAGCTAATCCAGCACCATGAAGACCTACAACACATTCTGCGTTGTTAAATATATCTACCTGCTTAGTAAATGCCATTTCATGAAGTTTTACTGTAGTAAAATTATTCTTTAAAAGATAATCTTTTATTTCTTCCTCATTTGATACTAATCTTTGTGCTTGATAATTATTAATTGTTTCACCTCTGTCAATATAAATTTTATTTTCTTCTTTTTTATTTCTTAATATATTGTTGTTTAAAAAAGTTTTTCTTAACCAATAAATAATCCAAGCAGGAATATTGTGAGTATCTTCTGTCGCATTACCGCTTACTACAACTGGATGGTCAGTAACTATTAATTTTTTCGCTTTTATATGTCTAAACTTTTTACTAGAAAGTCTTTTGCTATTAGGTATATTTAAAAAATCTAGTGTTTCTTTTTGAAATTTTTTTATATCATCAGGCAAAAGAAAATAATCTACTTCGCTTAAATTAATAGTTTTGCTACACAATCCTATTCTTGGAAGCACATCTACTAACCAGTGCCAATAATTATTATTTCCTCCACCACCTGTTAATAAAGATAGTGCTGTGCCATTTAAATTTCTTAATATTCTTGGTGTCCCTTTTTTAAAAACAACATTTTCTTTTATTTTTCCATTATAAATTCTTGAATCATTTGTGTATCTTAATTGAAATGATGCTTCTTCTATAATGTTTTTGTCAACCAAGACGGCCGTGTCTTGTATTCGGTCTGTATACAGCCTTCCATTAGTAATATTATAAACTTTATAAATTAAATCTTTTTCTATTTCTAAGTTATAAATTTTTACACGTTTATCCTCTTTAATATTTATAGATTTTTTAATTTTTCCATATATTACGAAGAAAAGACTATAAGAAAATATTTTAAATATATTTTGTAAACTTTTTTTTATCACGTTGTGCCAATTATGGTAGCGGAGAGTGGGATCGAACCACCGACCTCAGGCTTATGAGTCCTGCGCTCTAACCAACTGAGCTACCCCGCCATTTAATTTATATTGATTTATAATACTATTTATTTTCAATTCAACACAAGTATAGCTAGGAGTTGTATGAAATCAATTTGAATTAAGTTATGAATTTAAAAATTAAGACTAATTACTTTGAAATTGGATTAAAAAGATTATAAAGATATTAATATGGACGAAATCTCATCAATAGTAATTTTAATATCTGGAGGTTTATTATTAAGGTTTTCACTAACTCTCACAGGTCAAGCGTGGGCCAAATCCCATGCTCAAACAGTAGCTTTTATGATTCTTCCTGTAATAACTTATGTAATAACTAAAACGATTACTGGGAATATTGCTTTATCATTAGGTATGATTGGAGCACTATCAATTGTAAGATTTAGACATCCTGTAAAAAGTGCTTTAGAGCTAATTATGTACTTTGATTTAATTACAATTGGAATAGCAACAAGTGTAAGAACAAAATGGGCGATTCAACTTATTTTATGCACTATAGCAATTATTGTATTAGTAAAATTTACACAAATACTTTTTAAAAAATTTGGAAAATCTTTTTATAACGTTTCTTTTAATGAAGGAATATCCTTAAATTCTATAGAAATTTTTGCTAAGGAAAAAATTGACTTAATTGAAAGTAGTAATAATTTAGTGAGCTTATTTAAAGATTCATCCCAACAGGAAATTATTTATAGATTAACTTTTGACAATAAAAAAGAACTTAATCAATTTAAAAAAAAAATTGAAGAGTCAAAAAGTATTAACAAGATTGATATAAACTTCGTTTAAAATTAATGAAAGAAAAAATTTTTATTTTTTTTTTTTTATTTTGTTTTCCGCAAATAGGATCAAGTGATACTTTAAAAAAATACTGTAATGAAACTATTTATCAAATTGAAGATGAGGATATAAATAATCTTAAAATTAAAAATATTACTATAAATGTTGATAAACATAAAAAATGGACAAAAAATAGTTTAAAAATTTTAATAGGTAATTTCAGATGGATACCAGAAAAATTTAAAAAGAGATTTAATGCAGACGTTTCAGTTTTATTTGACAATAATTTGTTGTGTAATTTTAGAGGAAGAATAAGAAATAATGGAAATCAAAAAGACCATATCGCATTAAAAGATAACTCTATTGTTCAAAGCATAGATGTTCATTTACAAAATGGACATATTTATGGAATTAAAAAATTTAAACTTTTAAGAACTAATACTAGAGGCAATTACAAAGATGAAATATTGCTTACAGAAATATTAAGAGAATTAAATTATATTTCTCCACGCACAAGTATGATTGCAACAAAAATTAATAATGTTGACTCAAAAATGTTGTTTCAAGAAAAACCTGACGAAGCAATGCTTAAGTTTAACTCGAGAAAAAACGGTCCTATATTTGAAGGTGACGAGAGATTTATGTTTAGGCTTGCAAAAAATTTACCTGATAATCACTTAAGTAATATGTCTCTAGGAATGCTTCCGTTATTAGAAAAAGGTGTCAATGCAATGCTAGCCAGACAGATTAATTCAGAATGGAATCAAGAAAATGAAAATAATTTCAATATTGCGCACACCTCATTAACAAAATTAAATATTTCATATCTGCTTTATCTTAATTCATATAGAAATGAAAAAAATAACTTTGATTATCACAATTACAGTCTAAACAATAATTTATTGGGTTTGAATAATGACAAAAATATTTTAAAGCTTGATATATATAATTTATTAGTATTTTCAACAAATGGATGGCATGGTTTAGGTCCTAACAATAGAAAATTTTATTGGAATTCGATAGAAAATTTTTTTGAACCAATAAATTCAGATACTAATGCAAACATTGATATAAAAACTACTGTATTTCATCTACCATACAGTAAGCAAGTTGATAATGCTTTTAATATTTTGCAAAAATTATTAAATAATTTAAATATTAGAAAATTAAAATACAATATTGCTTTTAGGGGAATAAATTTAAGTGAAAAAAAAGTTAAGGAAAAAATTAATAAAATAAAAAGTAATCTTAATGAACTTAAGAAAATATACCATGAAGCTGACCAGGAAGTTGTTAAATATAATAGAAATAATATAATTGAAGAAAAAATGTGGTATAATTATTATGAATATTTATATGAGATTAATCCTAATATTTATGTTGTTAAAAAATCTAAAAAAAATGGCGCATTTAAGAGATGTAAAATAAAACCCTTTGTATGTAATGATTTTAGCTTTAATAAAGAGCAATTAATTAACTTGGTAGAAGGTAGACTTGTTATAAAAGGAATGGAATATCAGTATTTAGGAGTAATGTAGATAGAATTTAAGATTTTTAAGCTGAAATATGACTTTTAGAATAGAACAAAAATTTTCAATTGATAGCTGCAGAATAACTGACTTTAAAAATTATCTTGAAGATAAAAATATAAAACAAATTTATCAGCGTAGAAAAATCAAAAGCCTTTATTTTGATAATAATAACTTTGGAATGTATAATGATTCTGTTGAGGGTTTAACTCCCAGGAAAAAAATACGTCTAAGAACATATCCTAAAACAAAAGATTTAAACCAATATCTCGAAATCAAAATATCAAGCGTAGAAGGAAGATTTAAAACTAGCAATATTATCAATACAAATAAGTATAATTTTTTTAAGACAAAAGGTATTTTAGACTTACAATATGGATTATGTAAACCATGCCTTTATGTAGTTTATGATAGGGAATATTTTATAATGAATGACGTCAGAATATCTATAGATAATAATATAAGCTACATGCCAAAGTATAAAAATGTTTATCAAAGAGAGTATGGGTCTATAGTTGAGATTAAAACTGGAGCAAAAAAGGAGTTAGATGAACTAACTAATGACTTTCCATTTCAAAAAATAAGATATTCCAAATATTGCAATGCTGTAGAAAAAACACTTTTAAGATAAATGTATTTTACAAAAAGATATTATAGAATTTTGGAGTCCATCATTAAAAAAACTTTAAATTTTAAAAATCATTCAAATAATGTTGCATTAGAAAAAACCATTCAAAGTGCGATTTATAATTCAACTAAAAAAGAAAAAATATTATTTTTAAATAAAAATAATAAAAAATATATTGTCCATAACAACGATCATATTTCAAAGTTATTATTTATTAATGCCGAATTTGACTTTAAAATTTTAAAGAAAGCATTAAAATATTTAGGAAAAAAACATAAAAGACATACGCTAATAAATATTGGTGCTCATATAGGCTCAACCTGTATTGAAGCTATAAAAATGAATTATTTTAAAAACTCAATAGCATTTGAACCAGCAATACGAAATTTTAGACTGTTAAAGGCAAATATTTTAATAAACTCTCTTGAGAATAGAATTAAAGTTTTCCATTTAGCTATTAGTAATGAGAAAAAGGTTTTACGTTTAAGTATCAATAAACTTGCTAATTCTGGAGACAATAGAATTTTAAAAAAAAAAGACAAAATAAAATACGAAAAAGTTAAAAGTGAAAAGCTTGATAATTTTACATCAACACTAAATAGAAACAACACTTTAGTGTTTATGGATGTTCAAGGACATGAGCCTTATGTCTTTCTTGGTGCAAAAAAAACAATTAAAAAGAAAATACCAATAGTTTTTGAATTTTCACCTTATCTATTCGATAAAAATTGGCTTAAATATTTTAAAGAATTATTTAAAAACTACAATTACTTATACGATTTACAAAATGATACGAAATTAAAATTCACATCTGAAAATCTTTTAAAATTGCATAAAAAATTAAAACTAAAAAATGAAGGTTATACAGATTTATTAATTTTATAATCTTTTAAGATTTGTTTAAGGTGTTAAAAAATTTCTCAAAATGGTTTTGGTGATAAAAATCAAAAGCTTTTGGCCCTACTGGAAAAACAACCGGAAAATCTGGCGAAGCCTCTAATAATCTTGGTACTTTGAGAGCTTCTGCTACAGAATAAGCAAAACATAAATTTCCTATAAAAAATTTACTAGCTTTAATTATTTGTGCCATTTCTAAAAAATTTTTACAATCATGAAATTCTAGATGGTGAATTTCTTTTTTTATATTCTCAAACTCCGTCTTTAGTCCTACACATAATATGTTTTTTTCATTTTTTAAAAAATTATAATTAATATATTCATTTCTGTATCTGGAGCTACGCACTATTACTATTTTGTTTTTAATTGATTCGTGTGGCTGGACAGATAAATAAGGATTTTCCATATTCGCATGTGTTCCTGTAACGTGATAGTACCACCTTATTGAATGAAATCTTATATTTATTGGTATATCTCTAAATAAATCTAGATTTACATCTATTTTTTCCTTTTCGTAAATCTTAACAGTATCTAAGTAATCTTGTGTTTTTAATAAGGGTAAAATTAAATTTATAATTCTCTTATCTAAAAAAACTTTTCCAGAAGGGTGATTTTGATACTCAAGATCCATTGGTTTGTCTGCTTGAATATAAAGTTTGCAAGTATGTTTTTTCGATAATTCTTTAATAACTGACAAAGAGTACATTAAGTCTCCTAAATGACCAGAGTGCAAAAAGGAAAGTTCGTGATTATTTTCAATATTTCTTTCTATATTAAGAATTTTATTGTAAATTTTGGCGTTATAAAAATTTAATCGATTGGATAAATTTTTATTGTATTTTAGTTGTTGGTATTTATTTTTGTTAAAAATTTTATACCATAATTTTAACAAAGGATTTGCTGACATTTTTTGTTTCTTTATTTGATTTATATATTAATAAATTAAAATTGATAGGTAAAATTAGTTCAATTTATGTTTAACTGTTAACGTATAAGCTGATAAAAATTATTTCTCCGTTAGGTGTATAATTTATTAGTGCACAAGAGTTAATTTTAATATATATACATTTTAAAAATAAAATATTTAATAATGACAAAAGTTGCGCTTATAACAGGGATCACAGGTCAAGATGGTTCGTATCTTGCTGAATTGCTATTATCCAAAGGATATGAGGTTCATGGAATTGTCCGAAGAGTAGCCTTGGAAGATGAAACACATCGACTTTTTAGAATTAGAAATATATTGGATGATGTAACTCTGCATGCTGCATCTTTAGAAAGTTACGCAAGTTTGTTTAATATTATTCACAAAATTAAACCTAATGAAGTTTATCATTTAGCTGCGCAAAGTTATGTCTCATACTCATTTGAAGATGAATTTTCTACACTTAATATTAATGTTAATGGAACTCATTATTTACTTTCTGCAGTTAAAGAATTTGCTACCAGTAAAGTAAAATTTTATTTTGCTGGATCTTCTGAAATGTTTGGAAAAGTAAGAGAGTCTCGTCAAAATGAAGATACTCCATTTAACCCAAGATCATCTTATGGAATATCTAAAGTCACAGGATATTTTTTAACAAAAAATTATAGAGAAGCTTATAACTTACATGCATCAAGCGGAATTCTTTTTAACCACGAATCTCCTCGTAGAGGTTTCGAGTTTGTTACTAGAAAAATTTCTCATGCTGTAGCAAGAATTAAAAAAGGTTTTCAAAAAAAATTAAAATTAGGTAATATTTATTCTAAGAGGGATTGGGGTCATGCAAAAGATTATGTTGAAGCAATGTGGTTAATGCTACAACAAGATAATCCCAATGATTTTGTTATAGGAACTGGTAAAGAATATTCTGTAGAAGAGTTTGCTAAAAAAGCTTTTGCTCATGTTGGATTAAATTATAAAGATTATCTTGTTATAGATAAAAAACTAATGAGACCTTCGGATGTTGAAACTTTATTAGCCGATCATAGTAAAGCTAAAAAAATTCTTAATTGGGAGCCGAAAATTACATTTGATGAATTGGTAACAAGTATGGTTGAGAATGATCTAGAGCAAACTAAAAACTAAAAAAAATCAACCCCATGCGACCTGCAACAAAAAGCACAAGTAGAGATGTGATTAATGCCAAAACACGAGTAGAAAATATTTTTAAATTTAAAAAATTTCCAATTTGTCCACCAATAAGAACAGCACCTAACAAATACCAATAATTTTGCAGCTCAATTAAAACTGAATTTTTTGTTAGCTGACCAAGAACTCCAGAAATCGAATTTATTAATATGAATAATGAAGATGTTGTTACTATTTGCTGAGGCCTTGCAGTTCTTAAAACAAACAATATTGGACTTAAAAATACACCCCCGCCTATTCCAACTATTCCAGAAACTAGTCCTAGTAAAGCTCCAATTAATATAGAAAGTGAAACTGGAAGTGTTTTATAAATTTCTTTTTTATTATCGTATGATTTGTAATTTATTAACAACAAAATTCCTGCTGTAGAAAGAACTACAAACAATAATATTTCAAATAGTTCTTTTTCTATAGACAGGGATCCACCTAAATATGACAAAGGAATTGAGCCAACTAAATAAGGAATGAGAAGTTTAATATTCAAATTTCCTGCTCGAATATAATTAATAGAATTTCCTGAAACTACAATTATATTACAAATTAGAGCAATTACTGGAAATATATAGTATGGAATTTCCCAAATTAAAAGTAGAGCTAAGTAGGTAGATCCGCCACCAAAACCAACGCTAGAATATAAAATAGCTGTGACTAAAAATAATATTGATAACAAAATCATTATTAACTATCCTATAATCTAGAATGCAAGTAAATATAGCATTATTAACTGTAACTGATACCAGAACATTGGAAAATGATAAATCTGGTAAAATCTTAGTTGAAAAAATAAAAGAACAAAATCATAATTTAGTTGATAGAGAAATTGTGAAGGATGAAAAAGAAAAAATTAAACAAATTTTATTAAAATGGATTAAAAAAGATAATCTTGATGTAATCATCACAACAGGAGGAACTGGTTTAACAGGACGTGACATAACCCCTGAAGCCATTAAAGAAATTGCTGATAAAGAAATTCCTGGCTTTGGGGAACTATTTAGAGAGTTAAGTTATAAAACTATTGGAACATCTGCAATGCAATCGCGTGCTTGTGCTGTTTTAGCCAATGGTAAGTATATATTTGCTCTGCCAGGATCATCAGGTGGAGTTACTGATGCATGGGATGGGATATTAAAATACCAGTTAGATACTAATCACAAACCATGTAATTTTGTTGAATTATTTCCACGTTTGAAAGAAAAATAACTTATGAAAATAAATGGTGTAAGAGCAATGCTTGTTGTTTCTCTTCTTATAATTTTACTGTACATCTTAGGATTGTTTCTTCCTATTATTAATAATACGAAAAATTCTAAAATTTTTACTGATAATTTAACTAGATATACAAAATTGATAAAATCTCAACTAAACACAACGCAACTAAAATAAATATTACTGTTAATTACTTTTGATACTTTTCTTTCCACTTAGAATAAGGCATTCCATAAACATGCTCTCTTGCATCAAGATCTGAAATTTCGATTCCTTTTTTTTTGGCTTCTTCACGGTACCACTTTGATAGGCAATTTCTGCAAAATCCTGCAAGATTCATTAAATCGAGGTTTTGAACATCTTTTCTTTCTCGCAAATGTTGTATTAATCTTTCAAACGCAGCTGATTGTAATTCTTTTTTTCTAGTGTCGTTCATTATAGAATTTATTATATACTATTTATTAAATTATGAAACTTTCTGGAAGCTATAAATTAAATGTTAAAAAAGAGGTGGTGTGGAAGGCTTTAAATGATTCCAATATTTTAAAACAATGTATTCCAGGATGCAAAACATTTCAAAAAGAGAATGATAATACTTTTAATGCAACAGCAACAAACCAAATAGGTCCTATGAATGCATCTTTTTCTGGTACGGTGAATTTATTAAACATTATACCAAATGAAAGCTATACACTTTCAGGAGAAGGCAATTCACCAGTAGGATTTGTTAATGGTAAGGCAGATGTAAAATTAATTGAAGAAAATAGTATTACAACACTAAGTTACGAAGTTGATGTAAATGTTGGAGGCAAAATAGCTCAGCTAGGCTCCCGATTAATTGATGGTGTAGCTAAAAAAATGTCAGACTATTTCTTTGGACATTTTGCGGACTTAGTATCTCCATTAGAAAAAAATTATTTAGAAATTACATCTCCTGGTAGAGAAAATTCAAAAAGAGTTAAAAAATTAAAATCTAACTTTTTAAATAAGCATATCTATTCAGCTCTTCTAGGTTTTGTTCTACTCTTAGTTGTAATTTTTTATTTTGTTTCACGTTAAATACTAGTTGAAGTATCTAATTTATTAAGTTCTAATATTTTTCCAATATTATTTTTTTAGAGGGTGATAATAATGGCAAATGTAAATATAAAAATTAATGGAAAAAAAATCTCAAAAGAGATTTCTGACAATATTCTATTATCTGATTTTTTAAGAGATAAATTACTACTTACTGGAACTCATATTGGATGTGATACATCTCAATGTGGAGCATGCGTTGTTCATTTAAATGGAAATTCAGTGAAAAGTTGCACTACTTTAGTGGCTGATTGTGATGGTTGTGAAGTTACAACAATTGAAGGATTGTCAAGTAATGGCAAAATGCACGTTATGCAAGAATCTTTTAAAAAGCACCATGGATTACAATGTGGTTTTTGTACTCCTGGAATGGTTATGAGTGCAATTGATTTATTGCAAAAAAATAAAAATCCCAATGAACAAGAAATAAGAGATTGGCTTGAAGGAAACATTTGTCGCTGCACAGGTTATCAAAATATTGTTGCTGCTGTAAAAGACGCAGCTTCTAAAATGTAAGGATATAAAATATGGTAAGTTTAATTGGTTCTAAAATTGAAAGAAAAGAGGATAAAAAATTTCTAACTGGTAAAGGTAGATACACCGCTGACATTAATCTTGTTAACCAAACTTATGCCTATTTTGTTCGATCCCCTCACGCGAGAGCTAAAATCCTTAATGTTAACATAACTAAAGCATCTAAATCACCAGGTGTTGTAAAAATTTTTACAGGTGAAGAAATTGCTAGCGAAAAAATAGGAGGTTTAATAGCAGGTTGGAAAATTGTAAGTCAGGATGGAAAAGATATGAAGGTGCCAAATCACCCTCCTTTGGCAAAACATGCTGTAAATTATGTCGGAGATCACGTTGCGATCGTTATTGCAGAAACACTTGAGCAAGCTAAGAATGCTGCTGAATTAGTTGATGTATCTTATAAAATACATAAAGCTGTAGTCAATACTGCTGATGCAATGCAATCAGAAGCTATTTATGAAGGCATAGATCAAAATCTTTGCTTCGATTTTATTTTAGGTGACAAACGAAAAACAGAAGACTCTTTTTCTTCTGCTGACAAAATAGTTAAACTTGATTTAAGAAATAACAGGCTAATACCTAATGCTATGGAGCCAAGAGCGTGTATTGGAGATTACAATTCTTCTTCTGATGAATTAACATTATATACAACAAGTCAAAATCCACATTTATCTAGATTAGTTTTGTCAGCTTTTGGAGGAATTCATCCAGAACATAAATTTAGAGTTGTTGCTCCTGATGTTGGTGGTGGATTTGGTTCTAAAATTTATGCGTACGCGGAAGATGCAGTTGCAGCATGGGCATCTAAAAAAATAGAAAGACCAGTCAAATGGGTTGCTGAAAGAAGTGAATCATTTTTATCAGACTGTCATGGTCGAGATCATATTACACATGTTGAGTTAGCTATTAAAAATGATGGTAAAATAATTGGATTAAAAGTTGATACTATTGCAAATATTGGTGCATACGCATCTCTTTTTGCAACCGTTACACCAACATATTTGTACGCACCATTAATATTAGGTTTGTATGATATTCCCACTGCATTTATTAATGTAAAAGCTGTTTTTACAAATACAGCTCCTGTTGATGCGTATAGAGGAGCAGGAAGACCAGAAGCAACTTACCTAATAGAAAGAATAGTCCATAAAGCTGCAAACGAAATTGGCATGGATCAAGCTGAGTTTAGAAGAAAAAATTTTATAAAAAAATTTCCACACCAACAATGCTTGGTTCATAATATAGATTCTGGAGACTATGTTGCTCATTTAGATAAAGCTTTAGAAATTTCTGATTATAAAAATTTTGAAAATAGAAAATCTGAATCTGCAAAAAAGGGAAAATTAAGAGGCCTAGGTTTTTCTACATATATTGAAGCTTGTGGAATTGCTCCATCAGCTGTTGTTATGTCTATAGGTTGCGGTGTAGGTCTTTGGGAATCTGCAGAAGTAAGATTTAATGCTACAGGAAATGTTACTGTTTTTTCAGGGGCTCATAGTCATGGACAAGGTCATGATACAACATTTGCACAAATTGTAGGTGATAGATTGGGAGTACCTATGGAAAGTATAGATGTTGTTCATGGAGATACTGACAAAGGACCGTTTGGTATGGGAACATATGGATCAAGATCCCTTGCTGTTGGAGGTTCAGCAATAGCTAAAGCTTGTGATAAAATAATTGAAAAAGGAAAAAAGGTTGCCGCTCATATGTTAGAAGGTAAACCAGAGGATATAGATTTTAAAGATGGAGATTTCATTTTAAAAAATTCAAATAAAAAGAAAACAATTGCTGAAGTTGCATTTGCTTGTTATCTTCCAGGTCAGTTCGGAGAAATTAAATCTCCACTTCCTCCTGGCGTAGAACCAGGTTTGAAAGAAACATCTTTCTATGATCCTGTTAATTTTTCATTTCCAGCTGGCACACATATATGTGAAGTTGAAGTTGATCAGAACACTGGGGAGACACAAGTTGTTAAATATACTGCTGTAGATGATTTTGGAACAATTATAAATCCTATGATTGTAGAAGGCCAAGTTCATGGTGGTATTGCCCAAGGAATTGGTCAAGCATTGTATGAAAATGGCCACTATGATGAATCAGGACAACTTATAACAGCTTCATATATGGATTATACAATGCCTAGAGCAGATAATTTTCCTCAAATTAAAGTTGATTATACAACGACACCAGCTACATCAAATCCACTAGGATCAAAAGGTTGTGGAGAAGCAGGTGCGATTGCATCACCACCAGCAGTCATGAACGCAGTTATAGATGCAATCGGTGCAGATGTTTCTATGCCCGCTACTGCTGAAAAAGTTTGGAACGCTATTAAAAAAAATGATTATAAAAAATCTGCAGCTTAAATTATGAAAAGTTTTAATTATAAAACAGCAACAAGTACAAAAGAAGCTATAAAATTATTTTCAGGCAGATCTGCTTTTTTAGCTGGAGGGATGACATTGTTGCCTGCTATTAAACTTAGATTGGCAGCTTATTCAGATCTTATAAATATAAAAAAAATTAAAGGATTGTCTGGGATAAGAGCATCAAGTAAATCTTTAAAGATTGGATCTGCAATAACACACGCTGCAGTAGCTTCGTCTAAAGAAGTTATAAAATCTATTCCTTCTTTAGCACTGTTGGCTGATGGTATTGGAGATCCGCAAGTTAGAAATAGAGGAACTATAGGAGGGTCAATAGCAAACAATGATCCGGCTGCAGATTATCCGGCTGCTTGTTTAGCTTTAAACGCAACAATTCATACAAATAAAAGAAAAATCCCTGCAGACAAATTCTTTAAAGGAATGTTTGAAACAGATTTAAAAAAAGGTGAACTTATAGAAGCAATTGAGTTTGAGGTCCCAGAAAAATCAAGTTATACAAAATTTCCTAATCCCGCGTCAAGATACGCAATTGTAGGTGTTTATATTGCCAAACTAAAGAAAGAAATAAGAGTTGCGGTAACTGGTGTTGAAAGTTGCGTTTTTAGATGTAAAAAAATTGAAAAAGCTTTGACAGACAACTTTTCAGAGTCATCTATAGATAATATAAATATTTCTAGCAATGGATTTAATTCAGATATCCATGCCTCAGCAGAATATAGAGCCCATATTATTAAAGTAATGGCTAAAAAAGCAGTATCAACTTGCTAATAGTTCTAAAACAATAAATTTTAATCTAAAATATAATAATGAAAAATTCATTCGATGAAAAAATATTAGATGAGGCCATGGATTGGGTTGAAGCAAATAAAACAGTTATTCTTGCTACTGTAATACAAACTTGGGGGTCTTCACCTAGACCGATCGGAAGCAGAATGATTGTTAATGAAAAGGGTGATTTTTCAGGTTCTGTTTCAGGAGGTTGTGTGGAAACAGCTGTGGTTAGAGAAAGTTTAAAATTAATCAAAAAAAACAAAAATTCCAAAAAAATAGAATTTAAGGTTTCAAATGAAAGCGCATGGGAAGTAGGTTTAGCGTGTGGTGGTGAGATTGCTGTATATCTAGAAAAAATTATCAAATGAAAAAAGAATTATTAAACGAAATAATAAAAAAAAAAAAAAAAAAAATAGAATTTACTATTATTACAAATTTAGAAAACGGTGAGAGTTGTATTTACGAAAAAGATAAACCTATACATAAAAACTTTAAAAAACACCAAGAGGATATAAATCTATGTTTCGATAAAAAGAAAAATGGTATTATAGATGGCACAAATATTTTTGTTGAAAATTACATTAAACCAATAAAAGTTATTATTGTTGGTGCGGTTCATATTGCTCAATACTTAGTAAGCTTCGTTGCTAATTTAAACTTTGAAGTTTTTATAATTGATCCTAGAGGGTATTTTGCTTCAAAAAAGAGATTTCCAAATATTAAGGTTATAAATAAATGGCCTAGGGAAGCTTTTTCTGAAATTCAAACTGATAAAAATACAGCATTGATAGCATTAACTCATGATCCTAAAATTGATGATCCCGCACTCCAGTTTGCCATGAACAATAACTTTTTTTATATTGGGGCTTTAGGAAGCAAAAAAACTCATACCAATAGATGTCAAAGGCTAGTGGAAGCTAATTTTCCTAAAGAAAGTATTGATAAAATTTGTGGCCCAATCGGAATTAAGTTGGGCGGCAAATCTGCACCAGAAATAGCTTTGTCAATTACGGCCCAATTAGTTTCAGAAGTTTATAAAAACAAATGATTTCATCAATACTGTTAGCAGCTGGTCAATCCTTAAGGATGAAAGGTGGAAATAAACTTACTAAAGAAATTAATGGAATTCCTTTAATAAAATATGCTATAAAAAATATTCTCGGTAGCGCAGTAGATGAATTGGTAATTGTAGTTGGTCATGAAAAAGAAGTTATAGAAAAAATTATCGAAAAAAATAAAAAAATAAGATTTATCTATAATAGCAATTTTGCAGATGGAATTTCTTCTTCTATTAAAATTGGATTAGAAAATATATCAAAAAAAAGCGAAGCTTTTTTTATTTCTTTAGGAGATATGCCTGATGTTAATCAAAATATTTATAATAAGTTAATTAAAACAAGATATAATTATAATAAAAAACTTAAAACTAATTTTAAAAAAGAAATTTTTATACCTACCTTCGAAAATGAAAAAGGAAATCCTATTTTATTCTCTAAACATATGAGGGAAAAAATTATGCAAATTAAAGGTGATAATGGAGCTAAAGAATTAATAGAATTAAATAAAGATAAAACTTTAAACGTTCCTTTGAAAAGTAGAGGTGTAACTTTAGATTTTGATGAGCAGGAAGATTTTATTTCTTCATAATTTTATTATCCGAGTCATGAAGTGGTTTAAGTTCTATTATTGCCTCATACTTTTTTTTCTCTACTTCTATCTCTATATTTTTTTTTTCTAAATTTTCTTCTGTTGTGACATACCCAAAAGCGAAATTCTTCTTATAAACAAATGAATAATTTCCAGAAGTTGTTCTTCCTATTATTTTACCATCTAAGTAAATAGGTTCATCATGAAGCAATAATGGAAAGCCAGGTTTACTATTTTTTAAGCTTAGAGTAATAAGTTTTTTTTTTACTTTTTCTTTTTTTTTCTTAATTAAAGCATCCATTCCGATAAAATTGATGCCTTTTTTAAAACTTACTGCAAAATTTAAATTAGCTTCATATTGGTTTTCTTCTGGAGATATATCGTGTCCCCAATGCAAATAACCTTTTTCCATTCTGAGTATATCCATGGCATGAACTCCCGCGTTACAAAGGTTATATTTTTTTCCATTACTAACTATTTTTTTATATATTTTTTTTGCTTTATCTGTTGGTATATATAACTCCCACCCTAACTCACCTACATAAGATAGTCTTTGTGACCAAACTTTAATATTATCAATAGTAATCTCTTTACCGGTTGCGAATGGAAAATCACTTGTTTTAAAAAAATCTCCTGCAATTGCGGTCATTAAACTTCTGCTTTTAGGACCAAATAGACCTAGACAAGCATAATCTTCTGTAGCATCTTTAAATTCTACTTTGGTATCCAGATTTTTTAATATGTGATGTTTGTCACGAACTCGTACTGCTGCCGAACTAACAATTCTAAAATAATCTTTATCTAAACAAACAACAGTCAAGTCAGCTTCAATTCCACCATCATTATTTAGCATTTGTGTATAGGTGGTTTTACCTTTTTCATTTTTTATATTTGCTGTGCATAAACGTTGTAATTCACTGAATGCCAGAGATCCTTTTAAATCAAATTTAGAAAATGGAGTTAAATCAAATAAACCAACATTTTCTCGCGTATTTATGGTTTCGTACTGTGCTGAAGGATACCAGTTTTGATAATTGTAACTATATTCATAATTAGGTTTGATTCCATTTTTAGCAAACCACATAGGTCTTTCATAGCCTGCTACAGCTCCAAAGCAAGCTCCCTCTTTTTTTAATTCTTCATGATAAGGAAGTAATTTTTGATTCCTTGAAGTTTTGTGTTGTTTATAAGGCCAATGCATCCCATATAAATCACCAAGAGTTTCGGTTACTCTTTCTTTAATAAAATTTGTTTTTGAATGAAAATTTTCAAATCTCTTTATGTCATAGATGAATAAATCCTCATTCGTATGACCATTCATCATCCATTCTGCTGTAACTTTTCCAACCCCTCCTCCACTTCCAATTCCAATACTATTTAAACCACAGCACGCGAACAAGTTTTTTACCTCTGGTACTTCGCCTAAAAGTGTATTTGTATCAGGTGTAAAAGATTCTGGGCCTACAAAAAATTTCCTTATCCCTGCTTTTTCTAGAATTGGCACTCTTTTTAAGGACGCATTTAGATATGGTTCAAAATGTTCAAAGTTTTCAGAAAATTCACCAAATGAAAAATCTTCTGGAACCCTGTTGGTCTTGTCAAAAGCTGGAATTGATTTACCTTCAAAAATTCCAATTAACATTTTTCCTGCATCTTCTTTTAAATATAAACTGTCGTCAAAATCTCTAAGTACTGGAATATTTTTCGGGAGATCTTTTAGTGGTTCTGTAATCACATAAAAGTGTTCCGCAGGATACAGTGGAATACTTATGCCCATATCCTCACCTATTTGCCTTGACCACATTCCTGTTGCAAGAACTACATACTCACATTCAATTGTATGATTCTTTAATTTGACACCATGGACCCTTCCATTTTTTGTAAGTATTTTTTGAACCGGTGAATTTTGAAATACTTGAACACCTTCATTTCTCGCAGCTTTTGCTAATAAATTTGTAACACCTACTGGATCTGCTTGACCATCGCCTGGCATAAAAATTCCACCCAAAATATCCTTATCATTAATTATTGGGTATATTTTTTTAATTTGATCAATATTTAAAACTTCAACATTTACATTAAATAATTGTGCTGTTGTAGCTTGTCTCATGAGTTCTTGCCAACGACCTTTGGTTGTTGCAATAGAAAGCGCTCCATTTAATTTTAATCCACTAGAAAAATCTATTTCTTTTTCTAATTTTTTGTATAGCTCTAAACTATATTTTCTTATTTTAGTTATTGCAGCAGAGGGCCCAAGTTGGCTAACTAAACCTGCGGCATGCCAAGTAGTTCCTGATGTTAACTGATCTCTTTCAAGTAAAATTGTATCTTTCCAACCAAATTTTGCTAGATGATAAGCTACAGAGCAGCCCACTACTCCTCCACCAATAACAACAGCTTTTGAACTTGATGGCAACTCTTTCATTTAAAACGATTGGAAACCAACTCCAGTTTTAGGATACGTATACAAATTATAATTTGCTGCTAATTCTTCGCCTGCTTTAATATCTTTAATTGTCACTAGATACATAAATCTTGCGTAGACGTTTGGATATAAATGTTCTCTAGATCCTTCTATATTTTTTACTTCACTTTGTTCATCGGGGTTTGGTGCTGGATCACCAAATTTCAATTTAGGCAAAACATTGGTTACCATTCTTTGTATGTTAGGTTTATCAGAGTGATTATAAAAACCACCTAAAGGTGTTCTTAGATAATTATTTTCAAATCTTTCATCTAAAATATGAGTTAATCCAATATATGTATTAGCTTTAATATCTTTTATTGCATAAAGCCCTAGACCTTCAATAGGTGATTTTTTAATTGTTAAACTTTCTGGTAATGGTCTGTACATTTTCTTTCTCCTCCAAGAAAGAAGCTATGCTAAGCTCCCATAACATCAGCCGGTGAAATATAATTATGCCCAAATACATCAGCTACAGCTTTGTAAGTAACTTGTCCTTTAAAAACGTTTAAGCCTGCAAGAAAATTTTTATCTTCTTTAAGTGCTTTTTCATAACCTTTGTCAGCTAATTTTGATAAAAAAGGAATAGTGGCCTTATTTAATGCAAGTGTTGAGGTTCTTGGAACTCCTCCAGGCATGTTAGCTACACAATAATGAACTACATCATCAACAATATATGTTGGGTTTGCGTGAGTTGTTGGTTTGCTGGTTTCTACGCATCCGCCTTGATCTATAGCTACATCAACAATTACTGATCCTCTTTTCATTAATTTTAACATATTTTTAGTAACTAATTTTGGCGCTTCTGCACCAGGAATTAAAACTCCACCAATCAATAGATCGCAATCTGAAATTAATTTTTTTAAGTCAGTTTTGTCACTTAACTCAGGAATAATTGTATCACCAAATATTTTTTTTAATTGATCTAAACGTTCCTGTGATTTGTCTACAATGTGTACTTTGGATCTCATTCCAGTTGCTATTAAGGCAGCATTTTCACCAACTACTCCACCACCAAGAATAACCACAGTTGCTGGATCAATGCCTGGAGCTCCACCTAATAATAAACCTCTTCCTTTTTGGTGTTTTTCTAATGAGTGGGCGCCAGCTTGAATGGACATACGCCCTGCTACTGCACTCATGGGCGCTAATAAAGGTAAACGACCATTATTATCTGTAACTGTTTCATATGCTATACACACAGATTTTGATTTAACTAAGCCTTCTGTTAGTTCTTTTGCTGCAGCTAAATGTAAATAAGTAAAAACAATCTGATTTTCTTTAATCATTTTTATTTCTTCGCTTAAAGGTTCTTTAACTTTAACAATTATTTCTGAATCATTAAATATATCTTCAGCTTTTTCTACTATTTGAGCTCCGGCTTTTACATATTGATCATTTTCAAATCCAGCTTCAAAACCACCATTACTTTCAATTAAAACTTTATGGCCATTTGCTGTTAGAATTTTTACACTATCTGGAGTTAAGCCTATTCTATTCTCTTGAGGTTTAATTTCTTTAGGAACGCCTATTTTCATGTAAATCAGTTCTTAAGGTTTTTAGAATAAGTTAATATTCCTGTTCTTAATTTATCAATAATTTCATCAATATGTTTTTTTTCACAAATAAATTGTGGGGCTATAATTAAACAATCTCCCGTAGCTTTAAAATTAACACCAGCTTCATAACAAGCTTTAAAACATTCAAAACCAGCTTTACCTGGTTTAACATTCATTTTAATATCAATGCCACCCATCATTCCATAACCTCTAATATTTTCTACTACATCTATATCTTTAAGTGTAAATAATCCTTTTTGAAAATATGGAGCCATCTCTTTTGCTCTGGTAAATATATCTTCTTTCTCAATAATATCTTGAACAGCTAATGCTGCTGCTACCGCAACAGGAATTCCTGAATATGTATATCCATGAAAAAGCTCAACTGCACCTTTTGGTGAAGCATCCATAACTGCATCGTAAATTTCTTCTTTGCAAGCAACCACACCCATTGGCACAACACCATTGGTTGTTGCTTTAGCCATCGTTATTATATCTGGTGTAACGCCAAATTCTTGTGAAGCAAAAGCCGAGCCAGTTCTTCCCCAACCAGTAATTACTTCATCAAAAATTAAAAGTATTCCATGTTTGTCACAAATTTCTCTTAATCTTTTTAAATATCCTTTAGGTGGAACTAATGTTCCTGTGGATCCTGCAATTGGCTCAACTATACATGCTGCAATGTTTTCGCCACCAAAATTAGCTGCTATTCTTTCTAAATCATCCGCTAACTCAACTCCAGTAGCAGGCTGACCACTTATAAATTTATGTTCAGGTAAGTGAGTATGTCTCATATGAGCTACACCTGGCATTAGTATACTTGCAAATGTTTTTATATTATTAACCATTCCTCCAACTGAAATTGCTCCTATATTCATTCCGTGATATCCTCTTTCTCTTCCAATAAAACGAAACCTTTGGCTGTCACCTTTTGCTCTATGATAAGCAACTGAAATTTTAATTGCAGTTTCTACTGCCGTGGATCCACAAATTGTATAAAAAATTCTGTTTAAATTTCCCGGGGTATGTCTTGAAATTCTTGTTGCAAGTTCAAATGATCCACCAAATCCTTGTTGGAAAGGCTGGCAATAATCAAGTTGTTCTAATTGCTTTGCTACCGCTTCTGTAATTTCTTTTCTACCATGACCAAATGGATTGCAAAAAAGTCCTGAGCTTGCATCAATCATTCTTTTACCTTTATGATTGGTTAGGTAAACACCTTTAGCTGCAGTTATTAATCTCGGGTTTTCCTTAAAATCTTTATTAGACGTAAACGGCATCCAATGTTCTTGAAGAGAATTTGGTATTTTTGATGTAACGCCTGAACTCATTTTTGTCCCTCTATAAATTATTTGTAGACTATCATTTTTACTAAAACTACCAATAAAAAATATTAGGATACAACTTTAAGTAGAAATTTCGTTTTTTTTATTATTTTTAATGTATATATAAGGAGATTAAATGAAAATAACATCCACAAAATTTTCAGGCCTTAAAATCATACAATCAAAAATCCATACTGACAAAAGAGGATATTTTAAAGAAGACTTTAAAAAGAAATGTTTTAATAAAATAAATTTTGTCTTTTGTTGCACCTCTAAATCAAAGAAAAATGTTATTCGTGGACTTCATCTACAAACAAAATTTTCACAAGGTAAATATGTATCAATTTTAAAAGGCTCAGTTTTTGACGTTGCTGTTGACTTAAGAAAAAATTCTAAAACTTTTGGTAAACATTTTAAAATTATACTATCTGATAAAAATGCAAAATCTCTTTTTATACCAGCAGGCTTTGCTCATGGTTTTTTGGGGTTAGAAAATGAGAATATAATCTATTATCATTGTACCAATTACAGATCTAAAACACATGAAGTTGGTTTAAAATGGAATGACAAAGATTTAAAAATACAATGGCCTAGTAAAAGTTCTCAAATTTCTAAACAAGATAAAAATAATTTAACGTTTAATCAATTTAAAAAAATATATATTAAAAAAAAATACTAAAAATATAATGCGTCTTGATAAAAAAAGAATTGTTGTTACAGGAGGAACAGGTAGATTTGCTATTGAACTTAAAAAAATTAAAAATAAATATGATTTAATTTTACCTTCAAAAAAGGAGCTAAATATATTAAAAATTAATTCAATATATAATTTCATAAAATTAAAAAAACCTAAATACTTACTTCATCTTGCTGGCTTATCTAGACCTATGGAAATCCATAAAAAAAATATTAACAAAAGCATTGATTTAAATATCATCGGAACCTCAAATATTACGAAAGTTTGTGCAGATCTAGGCGTAAAATTAATTTACTTTTCTACAAGCTATGTTTATCCAGGAACAAAAGGGAATTACAAAGAGACTGATCCTGTGCTCCCATGGAATAATTATTCCTGGTCAAAATTAGGTGGCGAGTGTGCGGTTCATATGTACAATAATTCTTTAATTTTAAGAATGTCTATGACAGAAGAGCCGTTTGTTCACAACAAAGCATTTGTGGACTTCACTACAAATTTTATTTTTTATAAAGATGTTATAAAATTTTTATTTAAATTAATTGATAAAAAAGGAATAATTAATGTAGGGGGAAAAACTCAAAGCGTTTATTCCTTTATTAAAAAATATAACCCTAAAATTAAGAAAAATTACGCAAGACAATTACTTAGAAAAAATCACCCTCTCAACCCATCTATAAATATAAATAAATTAATAAAAATTTTAAAATGAAAATCTACGATTGTTTTATGTTTTTTGACGAAGAGATGCTTTTAGATCTTCGATTAAATATGATGAATAAATATGTTGATAAATTTGTCATTACTGAAGCAACTTATATGCATAATGGAAAATCTAAAAAATTAATTTTTGATATTAATAAATATCCTAAATTTAAAGATAAAATTATTTATATTGTAGTCAACAAAAATCCTCCAGACATTGAAAAAATAAATGATAATGATAATGAAGAAATGATTAATTCAAAAATGCATTCTAATGCGTACAAAAGGCACATTTATCAATTGGAGCAAACTAGGTTAGGCATTAAAAAAGCAGAATCTAATGATATAATTATTGTAAGCGACTTGGATGAAATACCAAACCTAGAAGTTGTTGATTTTAAAAAAATTAAAGAAAAACTTATTTTTTTTAAGCAAAAAATGTTTTATTACAAATTAAATCTGTATTACAAAATGCCATGGTTTGGTTCTAGAGCTTGTAAAAAAAAATATTTTAAATCTGCAAAATGGCTTCAATGGATTAAAAATAAAAAATATCCTCTTTGGAGGGCAGATATTTTTTTTTCACATAAAAAGTATAATGACATTTATTTTGTTTCTAATGGAGGTTGGCATTTTACAAATATTAAGTCACCTCAAGATATAGAAAGAAAACTTAAAAGTTTTGTACATTACAAAGATTTCGAAAGTAGTGGATTAAGCCTTAATGATCTTAAAAACCTAATAAATGAAAAAAAAGTTATGTACAATCATAAAATTGATAAGAAGGAAAATAAATGGTCTGGTGGTGAAAAATTACAAACTTTAAGCCTGAATGAAATGCCTAGTTATATAGTTCAAAATTATGAGATTTATAAACCTTGGCTTGAAAATATTTAAGTAAAATAGAATAAATCTAAAAATACAACCTGTAGTAAATATACAATTAAAGCTTGTAAAATAATGATATTTAATTTTTAATACCAGCTTACTTAATAATTATTAAGGGGAAAACATGAAAAAAATAATAACAATGATACTAGGAAGTTTAGTTGCTTTATCTTTGTCTATGTCAGCTGCTTTTTCAGCTGCTAAAGAAGTAAGAGTAGCTTTCTTTTTAGAATGGCCTACACCAAACCAAGAAGATAAAGTGAAAAAAACTTTTGATGACGCTTTAGGAGTTCCAGTTAAATGGACAAACTTCTCAAATGGTGGAGCAATGACTGACGCAATGTTAGCTGGAGATATTGATATCTCTTACTCACAAGGCTTAGTGCCATTTATAAATGCAGTTAAATCTAACGCACCTTTAAAGCTTGTTGATGTTGCTATGGAATACGGAATGGGCGGTACAACTTGTGTTACATCTAAAGCATCAGGAATTACAAAAGCTAATGCTTCTGAATTAGAAGGCAAAAAAGTTGCAGTTCCACTAGGAACTATGGCTGAGTATGTTTTTGACGAAAGTATGAAAGTTGTAGGGGCTGATAAAGGTAAAATGGAAGTTATTCAAATGGATCCTGAAGAAGGTGCTGCAGCAATAGTTGCAGGAGATGTTGTTATGGCATGTCTATTTGGTGGTAATTCTATTAAAGCAGCACTAACTGTTGGTACAAGATTGTTAACAGTTCAAGAAGCTCGTGATGCAGGCATCAAAGGTATCGACATTACATCTGTTACTACAAAATTTATGAAAGAAAACCCAGGTATGCTTAGAACTTTCATAGAAGTAACTCATGAAGCTAATGCTAGACTCGCAGCAGGTAAAAGCGATATGAACATTATAGCTAAAGATGCTGAAATGACTGTTGCAGATATGAAAGAAACTTTAGACGGGTTTGTATTCTTAAATGCTGCAGCAACTAAAAAATCTATGGAAAAAGGTGGTACACTTGATGGATTCCTAAAAGGAATGGGTACTCCAAAAGGTGCTGTAGATACTAGTTTTTTACCTTTGTAGTTTAAAGGGTAAGATAAAATTTAAAATAGGCGCTAATCTTATACATTAGTGCCTATTTTTGTAATAAAAATTCTAATACAAAATTATTACTATGAGTGATTTAGTTTCCCAAAATCTAAACATGATTTTTAAAACTCCAAAGGGAGACACTGTTCACGCATTAAAAGATTTGAATTTTACTCTTAAAAAAGGAGAACTTTTAACAGTTCTTGGTCCTTCAGGTTGTGGAAAAACAACTTTATTAAATATTACCGCAGGCTTTCTTAGACCTACGTCTGGTTCAATTGTTTTAGCTGGAAAAGAAATTAACGGTCCTGGTGTAGAAAGAGGAATGGTTTTTCAACAAGGTGCTTTGTTTGAATGGTTGACTGTCGCTGAAAATGTAAACTTTGGCTTAAGAATGAAAAAAGAGGATCCAATAAAAACTGCAAAAAAAGTTGAAGAGTGGTTAGAGATTGTAGGATTAAAAGGGTTTGGCAATACTCCAACCTATCAATTGTCTGGTGGTATGCAGCAAAGAGTAGCTCTTGCAAGATGTCTAATTAATGATCCAGATTTAATTTTAATGGATGAGCCATTAGGTGCATTAGATGCTTTAACAAGAGAAAAAATGCAATCTTTAGTTCTAAAAATTTGGAAAGAAACAGGAAAAACTATAATTTTAATTACTCATTCTGTTGAAGAAGCTCTATTGCTTGGAGAAAGATTATACGTAATGGCACCAAGACCGGGTCGTATACATAAAGAATATAAACTACCTTTTGCATTGATGGGATTAAGTGGAGACTTAAGAGAGATTAAAAAAAATAAGGATTTTAATAATAAAAGAGAAGAAATCTTAACCATGATTTGGGATATGGAAGAAGAAATAATGGGTCAAGATATTTAATATGATTACTGGAATTTTAACATTTTTTACTATTTTTGCTGTTGTGGGCTGTGTACTTTATGGGAGAAAATTAATTAAAACTGAAAAAGTTGATGCTGTTTTTGGAAATCCAGAAAAAGCTAAAGGAGGAACTCACTGGGTTATTGTTGGAAGTAGCTTTTTATTATTGGTATGGCTCTACTATTCGTGGGACATGGCAAAATCATTTTACCCAAAATCAGCTAATGAGCTTTGCCAAGTTGCAAAAGTAAACGAATCTTTACGTTCATTAAAATATTTGTTTCCAATAGACGAAAGAGAGCTCAAGAGCACTTCTATTATTAAAATTGAAGGGAAAAATATTAAAAAATATTTTTCTAAAATTCAAAATTCACCGAACTTAAATAAACAAAACAGAGATAAACTTTTAAAACTTCTTACGAACACTAAAAATACAATTCCATTATTAACTAATGAAAGTTTATTAGATATAAAAACTAAAATTAAAATTAAGGAAATAACTAGCAAAATTAATAAATTAACGGAAGAGTTCCAAAAAATAAGTTACGAATCTGAAACTATCGAAGAAGAAAACAAAAGAATAGAAGCTGTTAGAAAACAAGGTGAATGGGGATCGTCAGGAACAGCATTAGATAATAAAGCTGAAATTCCTGCCATTCCTTCTTCAAAAAATGGTTTAAAATTTGATAGAGCTGCAAAAGAATTAATGCTTATTAGCGATGAGTTCTTTAAATTAAAAAACCACAATTCTGAATATAAAAATGCGATAAACGAAATAAAAGATGAGGTTAAAAAATATAGATCAGAATTAAGTGAGTCTCAGGAAGTTGCCTCAATCTTTGCAAAAGATATTCTTAAAATAGCAAGAAGGATTGAATATGCTAGTATTTTTCCACCTGAAACTTTAATAGTTTTGGAAGAATCAATTGTTGAGTTTGATAAGGTTCAAAAAAAGGAGCAAGGAAGTTTATGGTTTGTAGATACTTTTTTATTTCCTACTGGAAATATAGGATATAGTGGACGAGCTTGTTTTGAGGCTGGATCTGGTAGATGGCTACCCAAACCTTCTGATACTTTAAATAAATTTATTCTTTTATTAAAACCAAGCGTTGGATTTAAAAATATCCCTCTGATTTGGTATGAAATGATGGATGTGAGTAAAATAGTAGGATTTATTTTACCAGATTGGATAGCGGATATTTTGCCTGGGAAATATCCAGTGCACAGTGAAGATGGTACTGTAAAACCAAATCTCAAAAGTAAAATCTTAAATATTGCAACTGGTGAATTTAAAGCATTTAAGATACCTGTGCCTTCAGGACATATATGGGACTCTTTTTTAAGAGTATTTTTAGGTTTAACTTTTGGTATTATTCTTGGTGTCCCTTTAGGTTTATTTATGGGTCTAAATAGATTTGCTAAAGGATTCTTTGATCCATTGATTGAATTATATAGACCAGTTCCTCCACTTGCTTGGGCCCCATTAGTTATTACTGTATTTGGAATTGATAATGTTGGAAAAATATTTTTATTATTTATGGTATCTTTATCTATTATGATTATTTCTGCAAGAGCTGGAGCATCAAGTACTCAATTATCAAAAATACATGCAGCTCATTCTTTGGGGGCTTCTAGATGGCAAATTTTAAGACACGTCATATTTCCAAATTCACTACCCGAAATATTAACTGGTGTAAGAGTTGCTGTCGGTATGTGTTGGGGAACATTGGTTGCTGCTGAGTTCTTGGCAGGAACTACCGGTATAGGTTTTGTTGAAAACGTTGCAAAAAAATATTTTCAATATGAAGTTATTTGGATAACAATCTTTATAATGGGGATGTTAGGACTTCTATTCGATATTACCCTTCGTAAAATTATTAATAAAACAATACCTTGGAGAGGAAAAGGTTAAGAAGGCTGAGGTGGTTTAAGTCTCCCGCTACCACCTCTATTGAATTATATCTGATTCGTTATATAAACTTTAACGCGTAATAGGTGTATTTATATATGAGAAAAATTCTAAAAATATTTTTTTTAAATTTATTAATTGCTAATTCAACTTTTGCAGAAACAAAAGAACAAGAAAAAGCAAAGTATGTTTTGTTAAACATGCATCAAGACTATATTACCTGCTATTCTTTTTACAAAATTGGCGCTGAATACGTTAGAAAATCTAATAGTAATAACAAAATAATTAATGGTATAGAAAAAAGCTCAAACACATCACTTAGACATGTATATGAAACTGCTGAATTAATGGGCATGCAAACACAAGAAATGTCTTCGAAAATTAAACCCGAAATGGAAAATCAATTAAATTTAATAGATAATAATTTTAATAATGCATCAGTATTATTAGAAAAATATGCGCAGACATGTAAAAATTTAATTGAAAATAAGAAACAAAGAATTTCTTTTTGGGAAAAAAAAGCAACAGAAAAATTTAATGAATAAAAACAACTTAAAAAAGATTGTTAAAAAGATATTTCTAAAGCATGGTTTAAAAAATAGTCATGCTGAAATTTCGTCAAACTATATAATTCAAGCTGAGCTTATGGGTGCGCCAACTCATGGTTTAGCTAGATTAAAGATGTACTGTGATAGAATCAAAAAAAAACTTATAAATTCAAAACCTCAAATTAAAATTAAAAAAATTTCTCAATCAATTTCATATATTGATGCTAATAACTCTATTGGGTTTGTTGCTGCTGATATAGGTATTAAAAAAGCTATTTTTAATGCAAAAAAAACTGGAATAGGATTGGTTGCTGTTAAAAATAGTGGGCACTATGGTTTATCAAGTTTTTATGCAGAACAAGCTGTTAAGAAAAATTTGACTGTTTTTTGTTTTACTAATGCACCTCCAGCTATTGCTCCTTATGGTGCTAAAAAGAAGTTATTTGGAACAAATCCAATTTGCTTTGGGGCTCCCACAGCAACAAGAATACCATTTATTTTAGACACATCTGTGTCAATGATTAACAGAGGAAAGATAAGGGTGGCGGCAAGAGAAGGTAAAAAAATTCCTGCTGGTGTCGCTTTAGATAAATTTGGAGAACCTACTGAAGATGCAAAGAAAGCTTTAGAAGGTGTTCAATTACCAATAGCAAGTTTTAGAGGATCTGGTTTAGCTTGGATGGTGGATATATTAAGTGGAGTTTTTACTGGAGGAAACCATGCAGGAAAAGTTAAGGATCCGTTTGATGATTTTAGTGGACCACAAAATATTGGACATTTGTTTATTGTGATGAAATCAAATCTATTTGTTGGTAGTAGCTATAATAAAAGAATTAAAGAGAACATTAGAACAATAAAAAAATTACCTAAAGTCAAAGGTGTAAAAGAAATTCTTTTTCCAGGACAAAACAAATACAAAAAATATAAAAGTAACTTAAAAAAAAATATCAAAATACCAAAAAAAATATTGGAAGACTTAAAAAGTTTAAACTCCCATTAATTAGCGCACACTTCTTGCAAACTCCACTATATCACTGATGAGCAGTTCCGGCTGTTCTAATGCTGCAAAGTGACCACCTTTTGGCATCGTACTCCAACGTTTAATATTAAAAATACGTTCTACATACGATCTGGGGGGCCATTCTGCCATTTCCGCTGGAAATATTGCTGCAGCTGTAGGGACATTAATGCGATGAAAATCTTGAGGAAAAAATCTTCCACCTTCTTCACGTCTACCATAGTAAATCCAAGAAGCAGAATCAAATGTATCTGTGATTATATAAATCATAATATTAGCTAGCAAAATATCTTTTGAATAAACGCTTTCAATATTATGATTCTTAAGATCTGACCAAAAGTAAAACTTTTCTATTATCCAGGCAGCTACACCAATAGGACTATCTATCATTGCATAACTTAGTGTCTGAGGTTTTGTTGCCTGTTGAGTTCTGTATCCATCTTGTTTTATTTGATCATTTTCAAATTTAATTTGCCAATCTTTTTCTTCCTGAGTTTTGGGTCCTTCAGGATGTCTCATAGTTAAGCAATTTATATGTATACCTTTACATGTTTTAGAATGATCGTGGCCGAGCCAATTTGAAATAGTAGCTCCCCAATCACCTCCCTGTGCTAAATAATTTTCGTATCCAAGATTTTCTGTCATTAGTTTATCAAAAATTTTGGCTATTTGTCTTGGTCCTATAGGATCATGAGGTTTAGATGAAAATCCAAATCCAGGCAATGAAGGAACTATTACGTCAAAAGAGTCTTCTTCTTTGCCACCAAACTTTTCAGGATGAGCTAGTTTTTCAATGATATGAAGAAATTCAATTATAGATCCTGGCCATCCATGCATAATAAGTAAAGGAGTGGGATTAGATCCGCTTCCTTTTTCTAGGATAAAATGAATATCTAAATTGTCAACTTTTGCTATAAAATTTGAAAATTTATTTATCTTTGCTTCATATTTTTTCCAATTAAAATCTTTAATCCAATAATCTGAAATTTCTTTCATATATTTTAAATTTGTTCCGTGTTCCCATCCGTCTAAATTTGGCATTTTATTCCAAGGGAACTTTTTTATCTTGTTATAGATATTTTCTATAATTTGATCGGAAATATCAATTTTAAATGGTTTAACCATTTTTTATGAATGACTAATCCAAATAGTTTTAGTTTGAAGATATTGATTTAAAGCTTCAGTACCTTGATCTCTGCTTAATGACCCAGATTGTTTATAACCACCAAAGGGAGTTTTAATATCGCCTTCGGAAAAAGTATTAATTGATATTGTTCCACATGGTAAATTTTTAGCTATATAAAATGCTTTATCTATATCCTGTGTAAACACACTGCCATGCAAACCATATTTAGAATTTTTTGCAATTTTTAATGCTTCATCTGTGCTATTTACTGTAAGAACTCCTAGGACAGGACCAAAAATTTCATCCTGAGCAATGGTCATATTTTCTTTTACGTTATCAAAAAGAGTTGGTTTTGCAAAAAAACCTTTTTGATTACTTTCTGAAGTTCCTCCATGTAAAATAGAAGCCCCTTCATCAATGCCTTTTTGAATATAACCATCAACTTTGGCCAAATGTCCTTTTGATATCATAGAGCCCATATTTGTATTTACATCTAAAGGGTTTCCAACTTTAATTTTTTTTACTTTTTTTAAAACTTTATCTAAAAATTCATCTTTAACTTTACTATGAATAATCTGACGCATATTAGCTGAACAGTTTTGCCCACCATTCCAAAAAGCTGAGTTAATAGCATTATCTATTAATGTGTCATTTATTTTTGCATCCTCTAGGACTAAAAAAGGACTTTTTCCTCCCATTTCAAGACCAATAGATTTTAAATTACTTTCTCCAGAATATTTCATAAATAAACCACCAACTTCAGTCGATCCAGTAAACGAAACTGCGTCAACATCATTATGTCTTCCTAAAGCCTCGCCAGCATCACCAAAGCCAGGTATAACATTAAATACACCATCAGGAATTCCAGCTTCTTTTGATATTTGTGCAATTCTAATTGCAGACAATGGAGTATCTTCAGCTGGTTTAATTATAACTGAACAGCCTGCTGCCAAAGCTGGAGCGAGTTTCCACACAGCCATCATTAATGGGAAATTCCATGGAACAACTCCCGCAACAACACCTATTGGTTCTTTTATAATTAAACTAGTTACTGATGGATCTGTTGGAGGAACTTTTCCAAAAGTTTTGTCTATAAGTTCTGCATACCATTGAAAATGCATTGGTGTATCATTTGCTACTTCATTAATGCAATCAATAATTAATTTACCACTATCTACACATTCTAAGACTGCGTTCTCTTCACCATGATGAGTTAATAGTTCAGCAAATTTTAATAAAATATTTTTTCTATATTCTGGAGCAGTCTTTGACCAGACTCCACTTTCAAAAGCTTTTCTTGAAGCACTTACTGCCAAATCCACATCTTGGTGATTACACCTAGCTACAGAACAAAGTACATCACCAGTTGCAGGATTTATACTTTCAAACTTTCTGCCATCAATAGCATCTACATATTTTCCATTAATAAATGCTCTTCCTTCAAATTTCAGTTTACTAGCAATAGATTTATAGTTTGTTGAGGTCATATTTTTAAAATCATAAGTTAATTGAAATAAATATTACAGTAAAGCTTCTTTAACAAACTTTAAAAAAGGTATAATAGAAGAGGTCTATAGACAATGTTATCAAATAAAAAAATCATCTGCCCTATAAACTTGCTGGAAGTTGCTAAAAAATTTGGGATTATTAATGCTGCTATAGTTAATGCTGGAGAAATATTTCCTATGGAATCGGTGCATAAAGCAGTTGAGCATGGGTTAATCAATCCAATATTTATTGGAAACAAAAATGAAATTGAAAAATATGCCAAGAAATTAAATTGGGACATAAACAAATATGAAATTATCGACGAAAAAAATGAAAATGCTACAGCTCAGATAGCTGCAAAACTTGCAAGTGAAAATAAAGTAAAAGTTATAGTTAAAGGACATATACATACTGATGTGTTAATGAAAGCTGTTTTGAAAAGGGACTTAAATTTGATAGGCAAAAAGAGGTTAAGTCATGTATGGCATATGACATTAAATTCTAATGACAAACCTTTTATAATCACTGATGGAGTGGTGAATGTGCTGCCTAAATTGGAAGTAAAAATGCATATACTAAAAAATGCTATAGATTTTGCCAAGAAGATTGGAATTTCTAGACCTAAAGTTGCCATTCTTTCAGCTACTGAAGAAGTAATAGAGAGTGTCCCTAGTTCAATTGACGCTGATATAATTACAAAAAGAGTCAAGGATGAAAAAATTGATGCAGATGTTTTTGGTCCTCTAGCTTTTGACAATTCAGTATCAAAAAAATCTGCTTCCATTAAAAGAATTAAAAACTCTGTTTCAGGGGATGTTGATATAATGTTGGTTCCTAATATTGAGACAGGAAATGCGCTGGTTAAAATGATGATTTATTTTATGGGAGCTTGTGCTGCTGGGGTCGTATTAGGAGGAAAAGCTCCAGTTGTAATCACTAGCCGCTCAGATGAAGCTGAAGCAAGATTAGCCTCGATAGCTGCTTCAATAGTTGCACTTGGTTAATGTAAAAAAGTAGTATTATTAATTAACTTATGACATCATCTTTAGGAAATTTTTCTCTCTGGGTAACTTTGTTTTTTTCTATTTCCCAATTTTTCTTTTCAAGAAAAAAAAATCAATTAAAATTTGTTACAATTAGTGCTAATGGATTGTTCATCGCATCATTTATATCTTTTTTTTTGTTGATGTACGCTCATGTAATTTCAGATTTTAGCTTAGTAAATGTTTTCCAAAACTCACATACTACAAAACCTTTAATCTATAAAATTTCTGGTGTCTGGGGAAATCACGAAGGTTCAATGTTATTATGGATACTTGTTTTGACCTTGTTTAACTTTTTTATATATAAGTTATATAATGATAAAAATTCCACTTTTATTTTTAAAACCTTGGAAATCCAATCACTTATCACAACAGGCTTTATAGTATTTACAATTTTTACGTCCAACCCATTTAAAAAAATGATTTCGGTTGCAGAAAATGGATTGGGCTTTAATCCTATATTACAAGACCCCGCTTTAGCTATTCACCCACCTCTTCTATATATTGGTTATGTTGGTTTCTCTGCTGCTTTTTCTATGAGTGTCGCTACTTTATCTTTAAATAAAAATGAAAGTTTTTATTGGTATAATTATATGAAGCCCTTTGTGCTGGCGGCTTGGACTTTTCTTTCAATTGGCATAGCTCTAGGTTCTTTGTGGGCATACTATGAACTGGGCTGGGGTGGTTGGTGGTTTTGGGATCCAGTTGAGAACGCTTCTTTCATGCCTTGGTTATTAGGTACCGCATTGTTGCACTCGCTTATTATTGCTGACAAAAGAAGATCACTTCAAGCTTGGGTTTTGTTGCTAGCAATACTTACTTTTCTTTTAAGTGTAATAGGTACATTCCTTGTCAGATCTGGAATATTAACTAGTGTTCATACGTTTGCTTTAGATCCTTCAAGAGGAATATATATTCTAGTATTTACAGCTCTTTTGGGAGGATACTCTTTAATACTGTTTGCCTCTAAATCAAAAATATATTTTAGTAATAATTATTTCTCTTTTTTTAGCAAAGAGGGAGCAATACTAATTAATAACATTTTTATGGTCGTTATTTGCTCAACAGTTTTTTTAGGAACAATCTATCCATTGCTAATAGAAGCTCTCACAGACAACAAAATTTCTGTTGGAGAGCCTTATTACAATTCAACAGTAGTTCCTATTATATTGCCAGCAATTCTGATCATGGGTGTGGGTCCGCTCTTATCTTGGGAAAAAGAAAATATTTCAAAAGTAATTAAAAAAATATTACCTAGTGCTATTTTTACATTGATGCTTTCAGTATTATTTTTTTCTATATATAAAATCTATAGCCTTATTGCCATAGCAGGTGTTTCTTTAGCTTTTTGGATAATTACTAATAATTTAATTATTATTTATAAAAAAAGATTTAACTATTCGATTGGGATGATTATTTCACATTTAGGTGTTGGGTTATTAATATTAGGTGTAACAGGATCAAGTGTTTGGCAAATAGAAAAAATTTCAAAAATGAAAATTAATGATGAAATCAAAATTAATAATTATAATATAATATTCAAAAAAATCAGTGAAATTAAAGGACCTAACTATTTGGCATTAAAAGGAAGCTTTTTTGTCTACAATAGTAAAAAAAAACTTATCACAACACTAAATCCAGAAAACCGATTTTATCCAATAACAGGAAATTTTACGTCAGAAGCATCAATACATACTAATATATCAAGAGACCTATATATTGTTCTAGGCAAGGGAAACATAAATAATGGCTGGACAGTAAGAGTTTATTATAACCCTCTTGTTATTTGGATTTGGATTGGAGCTTTAATAATATTTTTAGGTGGAATTGCATCCACGGTTCAAAATATAAAAAAAATACCAAAATGAAGAATCACTTATTAAAAATACCTTTTATATTTTTTTCAATTATTTTATTAATATTTTTTTATTTACTAATAATTGAAAGAAATCCTACAGACATTCCTTCCGCTTTATTAAATAAAAAAGTTCAACAGTTTGAAACTAGCTCATTATTTAATAGTCAAAAATTTAATTCTTCACAAGAATTTGATAACAATGTAGTGTTAGTAAATTTTTTTGCTTCTTGGTGCAAGCCCTGTAGAGACGAACATAAGTTTATTAAAAAAATTTCTGAAAAAAAAAATTTAAAAATAATAGGCATAAATTATAAAGATAATCCTAAAAAAGCAATTGAATGGCTTGAAAAATTAGGAAACCCATATTCAAATGTTGCGATAGATAGAAATGGAGAAATTGCAATAGATTGGGGTGTGTACGGAATACCTGAGACTTTTATAGTTGATGCCAAAGGTATTATTAAATTCCGTCACGTGGGACCTATTACAAAAAAAATATACAAGAAAATTAATTTATTAATTGATGAAGTAAAGCAATGATTAAAAATAAATTTTTTATAATATTTTCTTTTTTTTTATTCCAAACTTTCTTAACTAATATCGGAGCTGTAGAGCCTGATGAAGTTTTGAAAAATAATGCACAAGAATTAAGAGCTCGGAATATTTCTAAAAATATAAGATGTATGGTTTGCCAAAATCAATCTATTGATGAATCAGAGGCCCCTCTTGCTAAAGATTTGCGCATTTTAATTAGAAATAAAATTAAAAGTGGAAAAGATGACAAGGAAATTTATAATTTTTTAACAAGTAGGTATGGAGATTTTATTCTTTTGCAACCTGCTTTTAAATTAAATACTTTTGCTCTTTGGTTGCTTCCAGTGTTTTTTTTGTTAATAGGTGTCTATGTAATTTTTAGACAAAATAAGCTATTTAAGAGAAAATCTTAAAATATTTAATTATTTTTATTTTTTTTATTTACTTTAATTTTAATTATTTCAACCTTGTATCTCATTAAAAAAATTATTAATGAGTATATTATCATTGCTGAAAGCATTATAACCAAAGGTACTAACATGGTGTTGTGTATTGTTGGGGCTGAAGTGAGAGTTATGCTAGATGGTTGATGAAGTGTATTCCACCAATCTACTGAATATTTTATAACTGGTAAATTAAATAATCCAATAATTCCAATTACTGATGTTAATTTATTTGCCTCTTCAAAGTTTTTTACATAATTCCATAAAAAGATATAAGTAAGGTAAAAGAAAAACAAAACTAACATAGATGTTAATCTAGCATCCCAAACCCACCAGACGCCCCATGTTGGTTTTCCCCATAATGATCCTGTAATAATAGAAATCAATGCAAAAATACATCCAATTGGCGCAATGCTTTTTGCCATTAAAGAAACAAATTTTATTTTAAAAACTAAATTTAATATTGAGGCTATTCCAATAAATCCAAAAAAACCAAGTGATAAAATTGAAGCTGGCACATGAACATACATTATTCTGACTGAGTCACCTTGAATGTAATCTGGGGGAGATAAAAATAATGCATATATTAATCCTATTATGATTATTAAAAGCATTAGAAATACTAAATTATTAATTAACTTATTATTTGATGAAAGAATTCTTTTGGGTAAAAAAAATTTAAGCATTTTTTAATATTACATTTATAGGTGTATTGTTAAATACATTTTTTAAAATTATTTTTCTAGTGCTTCGCTAACTTCAGGTGGCATATAGTTTTCATCATGTTTTGCTAAAATTTTTTCTGCTATAAAGTATTTTTTATCTTTTAATTTACCTTCGGCTATAACTCCTTTACCTTCTGAGAACAGATTAGGTAAAAGCCCATTATAATTTACAATTATCTCATTTTTTAAATCAGTAATAATAAAATTTATCGACTCATCATTTTTAATAAATGAATTATCTTTAACAAGACCCCCTATTCTTATTTTTTTATTTAAAGAAATATTTTGTTTATTTTTAATTTCCGTAGGAGAAAAAAAATAAACTAAATTTTCTTCTAAAGATCTAAATATAAAAGTAATGATGATGATTGAAATTATTACAAATGACACCAAGAATAACATTCTCGATTTTACTTTATTACCAAACATTTAATATTTTTAACTAATTAGATTTTTTAAAAAATTGGACTTTTGGATAAAGACTTTCTTAAATCAAAGTCTTCAATTTTAACATCTTGATTTTGTTGGTATTCATTTAAATATAACTTCTCATATTTTTTAAATTTTTTATATGTTTTTGCGTATAAAACAAAACAACTAAAAAAAGTAAAAATAAACGCTGGCCAAACAAATTGACCATAACCATTTAAAAATAAAAATTCTAAGTCCATCTAAAATGACTATCCTAAAGATTGTATAAAAATACAAGAGTTAAATTGTCCCTAAAACTCCATTAAATTACTTAGACATTTTGCCGTCTATGTAACTATTGAATTATAGCATATTTTAATACTTATAAATGTTGATAAAATTAATCACACTTAAAATATGAATTTTCAAAAAAAAAATACTAATTTTGACATTGTTATTGTAGGAGGTGGCCCTATAGGAATAGCTTTCGCTTGCGGATTAGCAAATACTACAATTAAAATAGCTATTGTGGACAAGCTATCAAAATATGCAATATCAAATCCTAAAGTAGATGGAAGAGAAATTGCATTAACTCAACATTCATTAAAAATTTTAGAAAAACTAAATGTTTGGAATTACGTTCCTAAAAAATTAATATCTACGATTAAAGAAGCTCGTGTATTAGATGGTAATTCCAAGTATTTTTTAAATTTTGCTCACAGCGAAATTAAAAAAGAATGTTTGGGTTATATTGTTCCAAATTATTTAATAAGAAAAAGTCTTTTTAAAAGGGTAAAAAATCTTAAAAATGTAACTTTAATAAATAATAGCGAATGCTTAGCAGTAAATATTTCTAAAAAGTACGCTACACTTAAAATGTCCAATAAAAAAAATATTAAAACTTCTTTAGTTGTCGCTGCTGACAGTCGTTTTTCTAAAATGCGTTCAAAAATGGGAATTGCTGCATTTACACGTAATTTTGATAAAAACATGATTGTTTGTAGAATGAGACACGGAAAATCTCATAAAAATATAGCTTATGAATTTTTTCGTTATAATCAAACACAAGCATCATTGCCATATATTAAAAATCAATCTGGTATAGTAACAACAGCAACTAAAGATCTGACTGAAGTTTTAATGAAAATGAACAAAAAACAATTTAATAAAGAGATGGAAAATAATTTTGATAGTTCTTTTGGAAAAATGGAACTTGTAGGCAAGCGCTACTCTTATCCTATGATCACAACTTATGCTAAAAAATTTATAGCACATCGGTTTGCTCTAATAGGTGATGCTGCTGTTGGAATGCATCCTGTAACTGCTCATGGATTTAATTTAGGTTTAAAAGGATTGGATATATTAAATACTGAAATTAAAAAAGCTTTAAAAAACAAAACTGATATTGGTATTATAGATGCTCTTAAAAATTACCAAACTAAGCTACATCGTGCTGCTGCACCTGTATACTTAGCAACCAATGGAATAATTAATCTTTATACATCTAATATTTTGCCAGCCAAAATCACTAGGCAATTTATACTAAGATTTGTTAATATTGTAAAACCAATTAAACAAACATTTTTAAACATATTAAAATAATATTCAAATTAACAAAATAATTTTTGGGGCTGCACATGTCCCTTCGTGTATTCGTTTAAAGGCTGATGATCCATCTTTTAATTTTCTATATTCAATCCAATCAAGTTTTCCTATTTTATTTTCTGCTAAAATGATTAAAGTTTTTTCAAAATCTTTATTTGTATAGCAATAAGTTCCAATAAATGTAACTTCCTGGAGCGTTGCTTTTCTAAAATCAAAGCTTCCACTAGGTTGAGTAAGACCAATGTGAATAATGACCCCACCTGGTTTTATTGATTGCATGGCTTGTTTTCTAGTAACCTCCATACCAACTGTGTCAAAAACTAAATCAAAATGATCATTGACTACACTCTTGCTTTCTGGTTTTGCAGGTATTGCATCTAAATATTTAGAGCATTCTGCTAATCTTTTTTCGTTCGGCTCGACAATTACTATTTCTTTACAATTTTTTACTTTAGATAAAATTAACCCACTGAGCAATCCAATTGCTCCACCTCCTATAACTAAAACTTTTGCATTTTTTAATGACTTTGAAAGTTCCTTTTCACCAAGTTCAACTGCGTGTAATGCTACTGCTGTAGGTTCTGCTATAGGCGCTTCTTTTATTTCTAAATTTTTTGGTAATTCGTATATATTTTTATCTGGAATAGAAACATATTCGGCAAAACCACCTTGTCTTTCGATGGGTCGATTCATGCCTAAAATAATTCTTTTTTCACATAAATGTTCTCTGCCGCTTGAGCAGTACTCGCATGCACCACAGGTAATTAAAGGATTTAGAATAACTTTTTTACCAGAAAATTTACCCTTGTCTATTGTGCCACTTATTTCATGCCCCAATATCAATGGTGGAATTCTTCTGTTATCTTTTCCATGATAAGCATGCATATCTGAACCACAGATACCTGAGGCAAAAACTTTTACTATACTTTCTTTGTTTATAATTTTAGGATTTTTTTCTTCTCTGTAAATTAATTCTTGTGTGCCAGTATAAACAAGAGCTTGCATAATTATTTTGAATGACCGTACTTTTTCAATCTTATGTCAGCTGTTCTTGCGTGAGCTTCCATTCCTTCAGCTCTTGCTAGTCTTGCCGCTGTAGCTCCTACCACTTTATTAGCATCCCTGCTCATTCTTTGGAATGTTAATGTTTTAATAAATTTCCCAACAAATAAGCCTCCTGTATATCTTCCTCCACCTTTTGTAGGCAAGATATGATTTGTACCAGAGCACTTATCTCCATATGCTACTGTTGTTTCTTCTCCTAAAAATAGCGATCCATAATTTCTTAATCTCTTGAGCCACCAATCAAGATTTTCCGCATGAACTTCCAAATGTTCAGATGCATATTTGTCACTTACTATAGCCATCTCTTCGTTTGAATCACAAAGCACTACTTCACCATAATCTTTCCAAGCTGCTTCAGCGCTTATTCTTGGGAGTTCCGGTAATTCTTTTATTAATTCAGGAATTCGTTTTATTACGTAGTCAGCAACAGATTTATCTGTTGTAAATAACCAGCCGGGAGAATTGTAACCATGTTCTGCTTGGCCCACTATATCAACCGCCACTATTTCTTTGTCAGCAGACTTGTCGGCTATAATTGCAATTTCTGTTGGGCCAGCAAACTGATCTATTCCAACTTTTCCATAAACTATTCTTTTAGCTTCAGCTACATATTGATTACCTGCGCCAACTAAAAAATCGACTGGTGGGTTATTAAAACATCCATATGTCATTGAAGCTATTGCGGCTATGCCACCCAAATTTAAAATGACATCCGCACCGCAAAGATTGGCAGCGTAGATAATTCCAGCGTTAGCGCCATTTACATCTTTTGGAGGGCTTGCACAAATTATAGTTTTAACACCCGCAACCTTAGCTGGAGTAATTGCCATTACTGCTGAAGAAATATGAGCATAACGACCACCTGGGATATAACAGCCAGCTGTATCAACGGGTATAAGTCTTTGCCCTGCATATAAACCATCTGAAAGCTCAACCTCAAAATTATTATTCATGCTTTTAAGCTGATGTTCAGCAAATTTTCTTACTCTCTCGTGAGCAAACTGCACGTCATCTTTTGTTTTTTGACTTACTTTTTTTGAAGCTTCTTCAATTTTTTCTTTAGAAACTATTACCTCACCTTCATAATTATCAAATTTTTTTGTTACTTCTTTAATGGCTTCTTCTCTTCTTTTTTCAATATCATTAAGAATATTTTGAACTATTTCCCTTGTTTTGTTATCATCTGTGGATGGATTTTTAATTGCTTTTTTTAAATATTTTATAGCCATAATTCACCTCTAAATATGATTTGTTATGAAATTTTTTTTATTTTAATATATAAATATTTTATTCTATGAAAAACAAATATCCAAGAAATATGATTGGTTATGGGTCAAAAACTCCTACTATAAAATGGCCAAATAACTCAAAATTAGCTCTTCAAATAGTTTTAAATTATGAAGAGGGTTCAGAGAGCTGTGTTTTGCATGGAGATGGACATTCAGAAACTTTTTTATCAGAAATGGTTGGGGCTTTGCCTGTAAAAGGAAGACATATAAATATGGAATCGTTTTATGAATATGGTTCTCGTAGAGGTTTTTGGAGAATTCATGAAATGTTTCAAGAAAAAAAAATACCTTTAACTATTTTTGGTGTGGGGATGGCGTTAGAAAGAAATCAAAAAATATGTAATGCAATAAAAGAAGCTAACTATGAAGTAGCATCACATGGATGGAAATGGATTGATTATCAAAATGTATCAAAAGCTAACGAAAAAAAACATATGGGTCTAGCAATAAAATCTATTAAAAAAATATTTGGTCAAAGACCTTTAGGTTGGTACACCGGCAGGTGTAGTTCAAATACAAGAGATTTAGTAATGGAAGAAGGTGGTTTCCTTTATGATAGCGATTCATACAGCGATGATCTTCCTTACTGGGAAGTTCGAGGTAAAAAGAAACAATTAATTATCCCATATACGTTAGATAATAATGATATGAAGTTTGCTACCAGTCAAGGATTTAATAATGGTGATCAATTTTACACTTACTTGAAAGATAGTTTTGATACCCTTTATAATGAAGGACAAACAAAACCCAAAATGATGTCTGTAGGATTACATTGTCGCTTAATAGGAAGGCCTGGAAGAATACAATCTTTAAAAAAGTTCCTTGATTATGTTCTAAAACATGACGATGTTTGGATCTGCAAACGCATAGACATTGCTCATCACTGGATAAAAAATTACTCAAATATTTAAATTTTTTTATGAAAAAGAATAAATATATTTATACAAATGGATTAATTGATTTAGCTCAATCAAGATTAGGATCAAAAATTGTTTTTAAGACTGATGAATTTTTTGCTCCAGCTAGTCGAATTATAAACCCACTGCCGCCTGTATTTAAAGAAGGTGTTTTCGACTTACATGGAAAATGGATGGATGGATGGGAAACTAGGAGAAAAAGAAAAAAAGGCCATGACTATTTAATAATAAAACTTGGAAAACCTGGTAGAGTTTCTAAAGTTAATATTGATACATCCTTTTTTAATGGAAACCAACCAACGCAAGTTTCTTTAGAAGCATGTTTTAGTAAAAAAAATATTCCATATAAAAAAATAAAGTGGAATAAAATACTAAGCAATAAAAAAATAAAAGCAAATAATCATCATTTTTTTAATATAAAAAGCAAAACTATTTATTCTCATATTAAATTAAATATTTTTCCTGATGGGGGTATTGCTAGACTTAGAATTTATGGTTCTATAGATAATAATAAAATTAAATTTAAAAAAAAAATGATTAATCTTACTTCAGTTTTAAATGGTGCATCGATAATAGCATGTAACAACGAACACTTTGGTAAAGCTGAAAATATATTAGCTCCAGGCATGGGGAAAAATATGGGTGATGGATGGGAAACTAGAAGAAGCAGAGGAAAGAATTTTGATTGGCTTATACTAAAATGTGTCACCGCTGGAAAAGTAAATAAAATTCAGATTGATACCCATCACTTTAAGGGAAATTTTCCAGATGCATGTAGTTTACAAGCTGCTTATATAACAAAGAATAATACACCTCAATTAATTGTTCAAAATTCTAATAAATGGAAATTATTATTAAATAAAGTAAAGTTAGGACCTCATCGAAAACATAATTTTCAAAATACTTTAATGAAGAATACTAAAATAAATTATGTTAAAATTAATATATTTCCTGATGGTGGCATATCAAGAATAAGATTGTTTGGAAATCCAAAATAATGGAAACTATTATAAAACCTGTTAAAGTTACAAAAGATAACTTTTCTGATTTTGGAGACGTAATATCTTCAGAAAATATAAAGCCAATTGATATTAACGCAGGTTACGCAAAGAGATTTGATGATCTAGCCAATATTAATACTCTTAAAGGTGAGGGAAAAACTATAGTAAGTATTTTTTCTGCACTAAAAAGAAACTTTCCCATTGAGATTGATATGATGGAAAAACACCCATTGGGTAGCCAAGCTTTTATTCCAATGATTAAAACAACTTTTTTAGCATTTGTTGCGCCTCAAGGAGATTTGCCAGAAATTAATAAAATTAAATCTTTTGTTATCCCTCCTTCAAAAGGAATAAATTACAAGCCAGGTATTTGGCATTTTCCTTTAATTTCTACTGAAGATACTGATTACCTGGTAATTGATAGAAAAGGAGACGGAGACAACTTAATTATTCATCAATTTAGTAAAGAAAAAATCATTCTTAAATACTAATACTTCAAATGTATTATGGACCGTAAATATAGTTCGGCAACCATAAAACAATTTGTGGAAATACAAATGCACCAACTATAATGATTGCTGAAAAAGCTGCAGACATGATAATAGAAGATGACAAATTATGATTGAACAAATAATTATTTTTTTTCAAATAGTTTTTATAGACCTAGTCTTAGCAGGAGATAATGTAATTATTATCGGCATGGTGGCTTCTAAGTTTGATCTCAAATTAAGAAAAAAAATTATATTTTGGGGTATAGGAGCTGCAATTATCTTAAGAATTATATTTACTTTAATCACCGCATATTTGCTTCAAATTAATGGTCTTAAATTTATAGGAGGATTACTACTGCTATATATTTCCTATAAACTTTATAAAGATGTAATTAAAAATAAAACAGAAAATGAAGCTAATATTAAAGTTGATAAATCAAGTTTTTTTAAAGCAATTATGACAGTAATTATTGCAGATGTAAGCATGAGTTTAGATAATGTGCTGGGAGTTGCTGGTGCAGCCAAAGATCATTACATTTTATTAATTTTTGGTTTAATTTTATCTATTATTTTGATGGCTACAGTAGCTAATATTATATCTACATGGATAAAAAAATATAGATGGATTGGTTGGATAGGATTGTTTGCGATAGTGGTAGTTGCGATAGATTTAATTTATAGTGATTTAAAATTATTTTTATAAATATGTATCTTAAAAAAATAAATTTAAAAAATAAAACTGCCTTAGTTACTGGTGCAGGAAAAGGTATTGGCTTAGCTTGTGCTGTTGCTTTAGCTGAGGCTGGGGCTAATTTAATTATCATTAGCAGAACTCAGAAAGATCTAGATAAAGTTGCTAAAATAATAAGAACATTTAAATCTAAATGTGTTTCTTACGCTTGCGATGTTACCAATTACTCGCAAATAAAAAGCTTCATAAATAAACAAAAAAAAATTGATATTTTGGTAAATAACGCTGGAACTAATATTCCTGAACATTTTACAAAAGTAAAAAAAAAAAATATGGAATATTTAGTTAAACTTAATACCGTAGCAACTTTTAATATAGCTCAACTATGTACTTTAAAAATGCTTGAATCAAAAAATAGAAAAAAAATAGGTGGTTCAATTATTAATATGTCTTCTCAAATGGCTCATGTGGGTGGTCCTACCAGAAGTGTTTACAATATGACAAAAGCTGGATTGGAAGGTTTGACTAAAGGTATGGCGCTTGATTTAGCAAAGAGTAATATTAGAGTCAATACGGTATGCCCAACTTTTATAGTTACTCCTATGACAAAAAAATTTCTTAAGGATAAAAAATTTAAAGAAACTATGTTAAAAAATATTCCATTAGGGAGATTTGCTCAAACAAGTGATGTGGCTACTACCGTTGCTTTTTTAGCTTCAGATGCTTCTTCAATGATAACAGGAACTTCAATACTTATCGATGGTGGTTGGACAGCAATGTAGAAAAGAAATTTGTATAGATCTAAGATACTATAATCCAATCAAATATAATAATACATAATGATTTAATTTTTGTTAGGAATGATTTTGAAGTATAAGATAATAATATGAGTAATTTTACAGATGTAAAAGTGTTTATGGAAACTTTTGGCCAAATGGTAAGAACTAAACCAAATTTTCCAGACGATAAAACTATGCAGCTTAGACTTGATTTAATTAAAGAAGAGTTGAGTGAATTAGAAGAGGCGATGAAAACTAAAAATCTAAAAGAAATTGCTGATGCTTTAACTGATATTTTGTATGTCACTTATGGTGCGGGATATGCGTATGGCATAGATTTAGACCAATGTTTTAAAGAAGTGCAAAGAGCAAATATGAGTAAATTGGGAAAAGATGGAAAACCTATTTATAATGAAAAAGGTAAAGTAATGAAAGGACCTAATTATATTGGTCCAAACCTCAAGCCGTTTGTAGAGTGAGCAAAAGAAAAATAACAGACCCATTTAATGTAAAATTTAAACCATTTAATAACTATGGTTCACCAATTCCTGGAATGAGTTGGCATAAAATTACTTATAAACAAAAAACAGGACAAGGAACTTATATATTAAAAATGGAACCAGGTGCAAAAAGCAAACTCCATAAACATGTAGATTTTGAAGAATTTATTATGCTTGATGGTGATCTGATTGATCCTGACAATAAAACTTTTAAAAAAGGAGACATCGTAACATTCGCGCCAGGCACTAGTCATTCTTCTTACACAAAAAATGGTTGTTTAATTCTAGTTTTTATGAGAGCTCTTAACAAAGCAATTAACAAATAAAACTAATAAATTTTAAGGAATTAAATTAGCATGATTGGAATTTTAGGTGGAATGGGAACGCAGGCTGGCCTAGATTTCTGCAATAAGTTAGCAATTTTAAATAGAGGTAAAGTTGATCAAAAGTATCCGATCTTCATATTATACAATAAATCAAATATTCCTGGGAGACCTGAAAACTTACACAAATACAACAAAGTATTAAAAAGTTTAATTAAAGGATGTCTTTTACTTCAAAAAAATAAATGTAAATTTATTGTTATTCCTTGTAACACTGCGCATTATTGGTACGACGATTTACAAAAAAGAATTAGAATCCCAATAATTAGTATGCCTAAAGAAGTATATCTACACGCTAAAAAAAATTGTAAAAACAATTCTAAAATAGGAATTCTTGCTACTGAAGAAACGTTAAAAACTAACGTTTATTATAAGTTTTTTTATAAAAACTTCAGTCTAATAAGTCCAAAAAAATCTTTACAAACTAAAAATGTCAATAAAGCAATTAAATATGTAAAAATGGGAAAAATTAAAAATGCAGAACAAATTATAAAGCCCGCTATCAATTATTTAATAAAAATGAAATGTAGCAAAATAATATTAGGATGTACTGAGTTGCCGATAGCAATTTTTGCATTTAAATCTTTTAAAAAAATAAAGTTATCTAAGATTTTTTTAGACCCTAATTTAATATTAGCCAGTGCTTCAATGAAAAAATACAAAAGTTTTCAAGCGAGAGGATTAAAACAAATAAAGAGCTAAAAAAATCTTTGTAATTACATTTCACCAACTAATTGAGCTAAAACATAAAAAGCCAAGAAGGACATAAATATAATAATTAATATATTTATTATTTTCCAGATTTCTTCAGTTTTAAGATAGTTAGATAAATGCTTAGAGGCATATCCAATGAAAAAGAAAAATATTATTGATGATGTGGATGCTCCCAAACCAAAAAATATTTTTTGTTTTAACATAAGATCTTTAGAAAAATTACCTAAGAAAAAAACAGTATCAGAATACACGTGTGGATTAAGGTAAGTAAAACCTAATGTTTTAAATATGATTGGTATCAATGATTCTTTATTATTCTTAACACTTAAATTCAATTTATCTATTTTAGTATTAATTTTACTCCATATAAAATGTAATAAAAAAATTAATAATAATATATTTAAAATAAATTCAATAAATGGTGTAAAAAAATCTTGAAAAAAATGAAATACAAAAATTCCTAAAAAAATTAATAAAAAATCAGAAATTGAACAAATCAAACAAACAATAAAGGTGTACTCTTTTTTTAAACCCTGCTCTATTACAAAAATATTTTGTGCTCCTATGGCTAAAATCAAACTCATTCCAGTAACAAAACCAAGGATTAAGTAACTCATAATTATTATCTTCTTTTGTTTAAAAATTTATTAATTACATTATTAAACTCTTTAACTTTTTCTAAATGAATGTTGTGAGCGCAATCTTTAAAAATAACAAGTGAACTATTTGAAATATGATGATTTAAAGTTTGAGCTTGTTTTCTATTATACGATTTATCTTTATCTCCCCACACAATTAAAGTTTCATTTTTTATATTTTTTAAATTTTTCAGACCATTCCAATTTTTCATAGCTATCAAAGCATTATCTGCTGTTTCAGCAGTGGTGAAATTATCAGTACCAGAGCAAAGATAAAAATGCTTTGCTTTTTCTCTTTCAATAAACCATGTTTTGGCAATTTTAAGCGCTGTTGTTTGCAATCCATTTTTTTTAATTTTTTCTCTAGATTTGTCAATTGTTTCAAATCGTCCAGGCATTTCTCCTATTGGACCTGTGCTGTAACAAACTAACTTTGAAATTTTTTCTCCGTTTATTTTTGCCATTTCTTGAACAATCATACCCCCCATTGAATGTCCTAATAGATTATACTTATTTATTTTTTTTTCTTTTAAACAATTTACTAACAATTTGGCGATTGACTTTATGCAATTATGTGATTTTATATTTTTGCTTTTACCAAAACCTGGGAGGTCTGGAGCAATTACTCTAAAGCTTTTTTTAAAAAAATTTATTTGAGGCTTCCATATTTTGGACGAACCTAAAAAACCGTGAACAAATACTAGAGGAAAACCTTTTCCTATATCTTCAATGTATATATCATGCATTTAATTTAAAGATTTAGGTAATTTAAAGGTTACACTTTCTTTTGTTAGAACAATTTCTTCAATAATAACTTTGCAGTGTTTTTTTATTTCATTAATAAGATTTTGAACTAATTGCTCAGGCGCAGATGCTCCAGAAGTAATTCCTATTTTTTTACTTTTAATAATTAAATCAATTGGCAGTTTTTCACCAAAAGTTATTAGTTCTGAGTTGATGCAGCCAGATTTTTTTGCTACTTCGATCAATCTTTGGGAATTTGATGAATTTTCACTTCCAACTACAAAAAACATATCACACATAGGTGCAATTTTTTTAACAGCTTCCTGTCGATTTGTTGTTGCATAACAAATATCTTCTTTGATAGGTGATTTTATTTTAGGAAATTTACTTTTGAATACGTCAATAATATCTTTCGTATCATCAACCGATAGTGTCGTCTGAGTAACATAAGACACTGGTTTACTTATTTGTTTTTCATTTATATTTTGAGCATCTTCATATGTCTCAATTAATTTTATAGATCCTTTTGGAAGCTGACCCATTGTGCCGAGAACCTCTGGATGATTTTTATGACCTACTAGAAATATATAATAACCATTTTTATAATGAAATTCAGCTTCTCTATGAACCTTTGTCACAAGAGGACATGTGGCATCTATATGAAACATTTTTTTAGAAGAGGCTTCTTCTGGAACTGATTTTGGAACGCCGTGAGCAGAAAAAATAACAGGTCTTGAATGGTCTTCTATTTCATTAAGTTCTTCTACAAAAACAGCACCTTTTTTTTTTAAATCATCTACTACATGTTTATTATGAACTATTTCATGTCTTACATAAACAGGTGTACCATATTTATCTAAAGCTTTTTCAACTATATCTATAGCTCTAACAACGCCAGCACAAAAACCTCTTGGGGCCGCTAAAAGTATTTTAATTTCTTTTTTTTTCATTTTTCTCTAATAAATATTCAAGCAATATATGCGGAAATGTTAAAGACGCCAATCCAATAAATATAGTTTTTGTTAATAAGCTATTTAAGTATGCATCATTTAAATTAAACATAAATAAAGCTGAAAAAATAAATAAGACCCCAGTTAAAGCTGTTAAAGGAAACGACATAATAAGAAATTTTTACAAAGAAACGTCTTTAAAGAGCTTAAAATAGATAATTTCAACTTTAAAAATGATTTTAAACTTGTTGAACCTTCATGTCTTTAATATTGATACCAGCTACTTGAACGGGTTTTTTCATAGCATCTCTTCTAAAAGGTTCACCCAATTCTTGGTTTAAAATTATTTCTATAAAAGTGGTTATGCCTTTTTTTTGATCTTCACATGATTGCTTGATTGCATTAGTAGTTTCTTCCATGGTTTTCACCGTAATACCTTTTAATCCACATGCGTCAGCTACTTTGGCATAACTTAATTCTGGATCTAACTCTGTACCAACGAAATTATCATCAAACCATAAAATAGAATTTCTTTTTTCAGCTCCCCATTGGTAGTTTCTAAAAATTACCATAGCAATCGCTGGCCATTCTTTTCTTGCGCAAGAACTCATTTCATTCATGCTGATGCCAAAAGCTCCGTCACCAGCAAAACCAATCACTGGGGTTTTAGGACAACCAATTTTTGCACCTAAAATAGATGGAAAGCCATAACCGCAAGGGCCGAAAAGTCCTGGTGCTAAATATTTTCTTCCTTTTTCAAAAGTTGGGTATGCATTTCCGATTGCACAATTATTACCTATATCACTAGATATTATAACATCTTCCGGCATTCCTGCTTGAATAGCTCTCCACGCTTGTCTAGGTGACATTCTATCCTTATCTCTTTCTCTAGCCTCTTTATTCCAAACAGTTCCTTTGTCATCGTCTTCATGATCTAAACTTGATAATTTTTGTAACCAAGCAGATTTTGTTTGGTGAATTAAATTTTTTCTTTTTTCTCTACCAGTATCACCAGCATCAGATGAAAGTTTATCAAGTATTTGTTTCGCAACTAATTTTGCATCTCCACAAATCCCAACTGTTACTTTCTTGGTCAAACCTATTCTATCAGAATTCATATCAACTTGAATTATACTTGCATCTTTAGGCCAATAATCCATTCCATAACCTGGTAAAGTTGAAAAAGGATTTAATCTTGTTCCAAGAGCTAAAACAACATCAGCTTTAGAAATTAATTCCATTGCTGCCTTTGATCCATTGTATCCAAGTGGTCCAACTGCAAGAGCGTGGCTACCTGGAAAACTATCATTATGTTGATATCCCGAACATACAGGTGCATCTAATTTTTCTGCAAGTTTTTTACAATCCTCTATAGCTCCTCCAATAACAACACCTGCGCCTGATAAAATAACTGGAAATTTTGCTTCAGATAACAATTTTGCAGCTCTATTAATTGCTTCAAATCCTCCTGCTTGTCTTTCCAATCTAACTATTGGTGGTAACTCAATATCAATAACTTGAGTCCAATAATCTCTTGGCACATTTATTTGTGCTGGAGCTGAACCTCTTATAGCTTTTTCAATGACACGATTTAAAACTTCTGCCATTCTTGATGCGTCTCTAACTTCTTCTTGATAGCAAACCATATCTTTAAATAAATTCATTTGTTCTACTTCTTGAAATCCACCTTGACCCATTGTTTTATTTGCTGCTTGAGGTGTCACTAAAAGTAATGGAGTATGATTCCAGTAAGCTGTTTTTATTGGTGTTACTAATCCTGTAATACCTGGTCCATTTTGCGCAATAACCATTGACATTTTTCCAGTTGATCTTGTATATCCGTCAGCAATTAAACCACCGTTAGTTTCATGAGCAACATCCCAGAATGTAATACCTGCTTTTGGAAATATATCTGAAATCGGCATAAATGCTGAGCCGATAATTCCAAAAGCATGTTCTATGCCATGCATTTGCAGCACTTTTACGAAAGCTTCTTCTGTTGTCATTTTTGTCATAAAATATCTTTTTAAATAAATTTTTCTTAATATTGGCGTTTTTTTGCTTAATGTCAAAAAACTTACTTTAATTATATCAAATTTAGGTCTATATCCAGTAAGAAAAAATGTCTCAAACAGATTTAATAATTCATGATGAAAAAGATAACGTTGCAGTAGTTGTTGTTGAAAAAACAACGAAAAATCAAGAATGCAATGGTTGGATTATGGAAAACGATAAAACCATTAACATTACATCAATCAATGAAATTCCATTAGGTCATAAAATAGCTCTACAGGATCTTAAAGAAGGCGATACAATACTAAAATATGGTCATGATATTGGTAAAGTTGTTAAGCCAATAGCAAAAGGTGATCATGTTCATGTTCACAATGTCAAAACTAAGAAGTGGTAAAAATATGGAAATTCCAAAAAGTTTTTTAGGTTTTAAAAGAGAAAATGGCAGAGCTGGTACTAGAAATCATGTGATTATCCTGCCAGTTGATGATATTTCAAATGCTTGTGCCGAAGCTGTTGCAAATAATATTAAAGGAACAATTGCATTACCTCATTCTTATGGAAGACTTCAATTTGGCGCTGATTTAGAATTGCACTTTAGAACAATGATTGGAACTGGAAGCAATCCAAATGTTGCAGCAGTAATAGTTATTGGAATTGAACCTAAATGGACAAAAAAAATAGTGGATGGAATTGCAAAAACTGGGAAACCTGTTGAAGGTTTTCATATTGAGCGCACTGGAGATATTGGCACAGTTATGAAGGCTTCAAAAAAAGCTCAAGAATTTGTGATGTGGGCATCTGAAAAACAAAGAGAAGAATGTCCTTTAAGTGATTTGTGGATATCAGTTAAGTGTGGAGAATCTGATACAACTTCTGGATTGGCTGCAAACCCAACAGTTGGAAATTTAATGGATAAATTAGAACCATTAGGAGTTCATTTGTGTTTTGGAGAAACATCAGAGCTTACGGGGGCTGAAACTGTTTGTGCTAAGAGAGGTTCTACACCAGAGGCTTCTGAAAAATTTATGAAGGCGTGGAACTCTTATAACGATTTTATACTTAAAGAGGCAACTGATGACCTTTCAGAAAGCCAACCTACTGCAGGAAATATTGCAGGAGGTCTTACAACAATTGAAGAAAAGGCATTTGGGAACTTTCAAAAGATAGGGGCATGTAAGTTTATAGATGTTTTGGGGCCAGCAGAAGAACCTAAAAAAGGAAAAGGTCTTTACTTTATGGATACTTCATCTGCAGCAGCAGAATGCGTAACTCTTCAAGCAGCAGCTGGTTTCAATATTCATTTATTTCCAACAGGTCAAGGTAACATTGTAGGAAATCCTATTGAACCTGTTATTAAATTAACAGCTAATCCGTTAACTGTTAAAGGTATGGGCGAACATATTGATTGTGATGTTTCAAAAATACTTACACGTGAGATGAACATGTCTCAAGCTGGTGATGAATTAATTAAAACCACAATAAGAGTAGCTAACGGTAGACTAACCTGCGCAGAAGCATTAGGTCATAAAGAGTTTGTAATGACTAAACTTTACAGAAGTGCGTAATGACAAAATCTGAAAATGATTGTTTTTTATGCAGTAGAGCAAAAAACGAATGTATTTATTCGAGTAAGTTTGTGTTTGTTATTAGGGATAATAAATTTCCTGTTACCAAACACCACACATTAATTGCAACCCATAGACATGTTTCTGATTTCTTTGATTTAAATAATGAAGAACTTAATGATTTATCTAATGTACTTAAAAAACAAAGACAATTATTAATAAACTTAGATAAAGAAATTACTGGTTTTAATGTAGGGGTTAATGCTGGTGTCGATGCAGGTCAATCAATTATGCACTGTCATATTCATTTAATTCCACGAAGAAAAGGTGATATGGATAATCCTAGAGGTGGCGTTAGAGGAGTGATACCATCAAAACAAAAATATAATAAATGAATAAAGATTATTTTTCAAAAGTAAGAATCTTAGATGGTGGCATGGGACAGACCCTACTTCAAAAAGGATTAAAGGCTAAAGGATCTCTTTGGTCAGCTACTGCATTGATTGAAGAAAAATATCACCAACTAGTAATAGATACCCATTTAGATTTTATAAAATCTGGAGCAGACGTCATTGTTACCAATAATTTTGCTGCACGAAGATCAAGAACTCTACAAAATAATGTAGATGAACACTTTAATTATGCTAATAAAAAAGCTGGGGAACTTGCTCTGAAAGCAAAAGAAGTTTCAAAAAAAAATATTTTAATAGCAGGTAGTTTGCCAGCTCAATATGATACTTATGTACCTGATGAAAGAGATCAAAATTTAATAAAGGAAGATTTTTATGATCAAGCTAATTTATTAAAACCTTTTATTGATTTTTTTTACTTAGATGTTTTATCTAGTATTAGAGAAATTGAAATTGCATTAAATGTGGTTGAAAAAATGAATCTTCCTGTTTTGATTGGAATGCATATTAGCGAAAATGGTAAATTACCTTCAGGTGAAACTATAACTAAAATGGTCGAAACATGTAAAAGTAAAAATTGGTTAGGTTTAATTGCGTCATGTGTTTCGCCAGAAATTATAGAAAATACTATTGATGAGATTAGATCATTAAAAATTTCTTTTGGCTTTAAAGCAAATCTTTGGAAAGAACAACCACTGCCAGTTGGCGAAATTGTTAGAATAGATGCAGCTGGTTTTGGAGAAAACCCTGTTGTTGTTTTGGGTACTAGAGATGAGATTACAGCAGAAAAGTTTTATGACTTTTCAAAAAAAATGGTTGATAAAGGTGCTACTATTTTAGGTGGATGCTGTGAGACAAAACCAGCTCATATTAACGCTATTTCCGAATTGAAGCAGATCTAGCTTTCTTAATTCTCCATCTAGATCCTTCTCTAACTATATAACCTACGCAATTTTTTGCTCCACACTTGCAAACAAATTGTTTATAGTCCTCATCATAACCAAATCCATAATCATAAGATAATTCTTCACCTTTTTTTATATCTTTAATAGCAGTAATCCATAGTTTCAAACCTTTACCTTCTACTTCACAATTTGGATTGCAAGAATGATTGATTAATCTTGCATCATTATACTTAAAGTCTCCATCCAGATCATATCTGCTGTTCAAATTAAATAAATATATTGCTTTATCGTTATCAAATTTTGGATTTGTGTCGGTTTCTTTTTTTGTGATGAGCTTACCTTTATAATTAATAACTAATTTTCCAGATTTTATATTTTTTGTTGCATAAAGACCTTTATTATCAATATTTGATTTTTTAATTTTATATAATTTCATAGTTATTTGTTTGTACTGGTAAATACATAATATGCAACAGCTTCAATTTCTTCAGGGGTTAAAATACCTTCCCAAGGTGGCATAACTCCAGCACCATTTGTCACAGCATAAATAATCTGATCAATCTGCAGTTTAAGCATATCAAGATTTGGACCAATATCGCCTGATGATTCTGCAGATTTCAAAGTGTGACAAGTCCCACACGCTGCTTTATTGTTATAAATCTCTAATCCTAAAATCATTTTTTCATCAGCAAAAGAAACTTTTGAAAAAAAAATAAAACTAAGATGAGTAGTTTTTTTTTCATATATAAAATCTATATTGCTTTTGGAGGTATCGTTTTGGGTGCATTAATCCGTTTACTTATTTGCCTTCTTATATAAGAAACTGCAACACCAAAAAATAAAGCTATAAAAATTGACAATATTCCATAAACAATTGGGTAGTTATTTGATAAATTATAAATTGTATTTCCAAAATCACTAATCTCTGCGATTTTATTTGTTGGAAGTGTTAAGCTTGCTTTTCCACTTTCTTTATTTTTAAAAAAAGTTTCATATGCCATCAGCAGTCCAATTGAGAGCATAAGCACAGCTAATAAGGCTTTAAGTTGAGACCCCTGAAGTCTTTGTCCAATTTTTTGACCTACATGAACTCCAGCAATAGATCCTGTGATTAGTATTAAAACAAGCATTAAATCAATTGTTTGATAGGTGAAAGCGTGAGAGATTGTAACAAATCCTGTTACGAATATAGTTACAAATAATGAAGTGCCAGGAACAAGTTTTGTTGGCATGCCAATTATATATATCATTGCTGGCACCATTAAAAATGCTCCACCCACACCCATAATAGCAGAGACAAAACCAACAATAACACCTAATAAAAGTGGAACTAAAGCGCTTTCATAAACTTTAGATGTCTTAAATCTCATTCTAAAAGGAAGTCCATGTATCCAGTAATGAGTATGTAATTTTTTTTTTATTGGAATTTTATTTTTGAAAATATTAAGTTCTTTGAGTCCATCTCTAAGCATGAAACTGCCAATGATTGCCAATACATACATGTATGCTAACGCGATTACTATATCTATTTTACCAATTCCTTTAAAATAACTGAATGTTAAAATTCCAATAAAAGTTCCTGCTAACCCACCAGTAATTATTAACCAACCTATTTTAATATCTAATGTTTTTTTAAACCAATGAGTGAGAGCTCCAGATGATGATGAGGCTAAAATATTATTTGCTTCATTTGCTACTGCATAAATTGGAGGTATGCCCATAAAAATTAACAAGGGGGTCATCAAAAATCCTCCCCCCACACCGAATAATCCAGATAAAAAACCTACGCTATAACTTACGAAAAGTATTAAAATTACGTTTATTTGAACTTCTGCTATGGGTAAAAAAACTTCCATAAAATATTTAGTTTATAAATATTCTTGAAATATAATAATGTCAACTAGTAGATAGCTTAATAAATAGTTGCGCCAAAGACTTTAACATCATCATCTTCGACACCAAGCACTAAACGCCCTAAGAAATCCCCTGGAATCGTATTACTATTCTGTTTATAAATAACTGTTACATGAAGGTTTCTTCTTAAACAGCCCAATACTTCTTTTTTATCTGATAAACTTGTTAGCAACTTGTTATTTGCCCATTGTTTCCCCAGCTCCACTTCATTAGCTCCAAAAAGCATTTTTGTTGAAAAATCTCTTGTAAAACCACCGTAATCTTTAATATTAGACGACTTTACGAGATTTTTCCAAATAGGGTTGGCTATTTTTATAATCTCTTCGTCAGTTTTCTTGAGAAGATCCATTTATTTTTCTGATAATTTAAGAAGCTTTCTTTTTCTCTTTTTCATCAACTATATGGTAAACAGGAACTTTTTCTAAAGTAAATTTTCCAGTTTGGGGATCTCGTCTTGATACAGTCAAGCAATGCCAGTTTTCATCATCTAATTTCATGTGATCACCACGATAATAATAACCAGGCCAACGAGTTTCTTCACGAAATAAAGTGTGTTCTGTTACACATTGAGAAGTTAAAGCACGGTGTTTTAACTCCCAAGCACGCATAAGTTGGTGGTAATCTTCAGCTCCTACATTTTCTAAATCTTCTTCTAACCATTTAAGAAGTTCTAAACCTTTTTTAAGCATATTGCCGTTTGTCATATAATTAGTAGCAATACCTCCAACGTATTCATCCATAATTCTTTGTAGACGTTGAAGACCTTGAATTGGAGAAATATAGCTTGGAGAAACTGTTCCTCCAGTAATTTCATTACGACCTATGGTATAATTTTCTAATGGTTTATAAATAACTTTTTTAAAATTTTCACACTGTTTTTCAGAAACATTTATATTTTCTGCTTTTTTATCTTCTATATATTTTACTGCTGCTTTTGCAGCTAAACGTCCTTCGGTAAAAGAGCCTGAAGAAAATTTATGAGCGCTACCTCCAACAGTATCTCCTGCTCCAAAAAGTCCTTCAACAGTTAACATTCTGTTGTATCCCCAGAAATATTCTGGTGGGGAAAGATCTTCTGGACCGCTTACCCAAGCACCTGAACAGGTGGCATGAGATCCCATTACGTAAGGTTCAGAAGTAGTTAGTTCAGGATTAGTATACTTTGGATCAATATTTTGAGATGCCCAAACTACAGCTTGACCAACAGTCATGCCAAGAAAATTTTCCCACCCAACAGTCTCTAGGTGTGGATCTTGAAATGCTTCAGTTGTCACCATTTGAATTGGCCCTCTACCAGCAATCGTTTCTTGAATAAATGCATGATTTCGTAAACATGTTGGTGTTGGATGATGATCAATATATTCACCAACTAATTCTTTAGTTTGATCATACCATTTTTTTTCGTAATTTTCTCCGTTTGCATTTTGAGTATAAGTTTTTAAATGTAAGAAATAAGCACCTACTGGACCATATCCATCTTTAAATCTACATAAAACAATTCTGTTTTCCATTTGAGTCATTTTAGCGCCAACAGCAATTGGTAATGCATAAGCAGAACCATTACTCCATGGTGCGTACCAAGTTCTTCCCATACCTTCACCTACAGCTCTTGGTTTAAAAATATGTGATGCTCCACCAGCAGCTACAATTACTGTTTTAGCGCGAAAAACATAATAATCTCCCGTGCGCATATTAAAACCAACTGCACCACCTACTCTATTCTCGTTCGTCTCATCCATTAGTAAATGAGTTATCATAATTCTATTATATATTTTATCAGCAGATTTTTTTGCTGCTTCAGCAACAATTGGTTTGTAACTTTCTCCATGAATCATTATCTGCCATTTACCTTCTCTTAGATAACGACCAGTTTTTTCATTTTTCATCATTGGCAAACCCCACTCATCAAACATATGTACTGTTGAGTCAACATGACGAGCCATATCATAGCCAAGATCTTCTCGAACCATACCCATCAGGTCATTACGTGCATATCTAACATGATCTTCAGGTTGATTCTCATCCCACTGCATGCCCATGTAACAATTAATTGCATACAGTCCTTGAGCTACTGCACCGCTTCTATCTATGTTTGCTTTTTCAACACAAATGATTTTTAAATCTCTTCCCCAATGTCTAGCTTCAAAGGCAGCACCAGTTCCTGCCATCCCGCCCCCAACAACAAGTACATCACAATCTTCAAAATGTGTTTTATGTTTGGCCATTAATAATAGACACCTTTTTTAAATGAATCTTTAGGAATTGATGGTAGTTCTTTTTTTGTGTTTAATCCTTTAGGTTCATTATAAAGAATCTGAGATTTAATTTCACCTGGATTAGGCTTTTCTCCTTCAGCAAGTTTTGGAATAAATTTACCCCAAGGCTTGGTTGTTATAGGAGAAACAAAGTTTTTTTCTTTGCCATTTCTAAATTTTATCTTCCAAGAGATTGTACCTTTTTCTTCTTCTCTTCTAACTCTTACGCTGTGACCCATTGGAGCAAAGTCAGCGTACCCACGAACATCTATTGCGTGATTGGGGCAAGCTTTAACGCAAGCATAACATTCCCAACAAAAATTAGGTTCAATATTTACAGCACGTCTAATCGTTTCATCAATGTGCATAATATCAGATGGGCAAATATCTACGCAGTGTCCGCAACCATCGCAGCGAGTCATGTATACAAATGTTGACATTTTAATTTATGCCTTTCTTTAAACTTTTACTCAATTTGGATAGCTCGTTTATCAAGCTTCATTAAAATCGAATTAATCTTATTATGTATATATTTAGTGTTCATATTAATAGTGTTTTGGTGCCTCACGTTTAATTCCTAAGCCAAATCGTTTAGGTGCATCAGCTTCAGGAGGTAAATTATCTCTTGATCCATCGGCTTCAGCTAAATTTTTTTGAATTGCTGCTCCTGGCTTATAAAACATGTGTGCAAATTTTGACCAGTAAACTCCACCAAATAAGACTAGGTTAGAAACGCCATATAAAACTAAAAATACCTTATCATCCCATCTGTCATTTAAATTTAAAGATTGTAAATAAGACCAAATTAATCCAAACAAAGATGTAGCAATAAGTGCAAGCACAAATAAATCTGCTTTAATAATTCTGTACCAAGGTTGTGCTTCTGAGTAAACATCTACTCTTAAGAACAGCCAAAACCAACTTCCACCTAGAACAGTCATAAATGCACCTGCATGCCAAATTATAGGCCATGCCGATGGTGTGTTAGAAGATGAAGAAGTATAACAAAAAATCATAACAGCCGAAGCAATCCAAAATAAAATAGTTCCATACATTCCTAGTAAATGTGCAACTCTTCTTTTGCCGGCGCCTAACTCCGAAGTAGTTCCAATATCGTAGACTACAGATTTAACAATAATAGAAGCTCTTTCTCTAGTTCCTAATACTCTTGTCGCAGATTTTTTTGCTTTTTTTGCATTTTCAAAAAAATATTTTACATTTTTTTTATGAATTATATCAAGCAATGTTCCCATAGCCGCGAGCACCACCATTACAATTAAAAACAATTGAATATAGAGAGGCGAAACTATATCTGTGAGCGTTGAAAATGGATTGTTATAAATCATTACACCTCTAAAATTAATATAGACGGTCTTTTGAAAGAACCGTCTATATTGTCTCTATAAATATCTTAAATTTATTGTACTAAAATCAACTAAGCAGCTACTTGCATTGGAATATTATGCTTAACTGCCATTCCAGTTAAAAAATTCCAAAGATATTTAGCTGTAGATAAAGCTGATTTTTCCGCCTTAACTTGTTCAGCTACAGTTAAACCATCAAGTAATTTTTCACATGCTACTCTGTGGTATTTGTCAGCAGTTTTATGAACTTCAAAAAATTCCAATCCTTCTTTTGAAGAAACTCCATAATGATTTTTTAGTCCTCTAATCTTAGTTTCAGCAATTTCTGGAATTTGTCTTTCGTAAGTGTAAAGAGAGGCTAAACCTTCTGCATAACTAGCTCTTCCATTTTTGAAAAAATTATCAATCATATCTTCAGTAAACTTTTCTTTAGTAACTGAATCTATTTTTGATTTATCCGCACCCATAGCTGATGCAAAATTTTTCCAAAGTTTAGGATGATCTGCGTTTTGGTTTTCTTCATCTTGAAGATTTTCAAGTAAAATTTTTCTTTTCTCGATATCTTCACACAAAGAATGAGTAGCACTAATATAACGTGGAAACGCTTTTACATGTTGATAATACTGCTCAGCATAATCTTTTATTATTTCTCTAGTTAGTTTGCCTTCATTCCAAGATTTGTAAAATGGATGATTTAGTAAGTGGTACTGGTCCAGTTTTTTGTTTAGTTCTTTTGAAAACATTTATTCCTCCTGAGTTAATAATTTTAATACTTACTTTTTTCTTAACTTTAATCAAGATACATTTCTTAAATTTATAGAAGGTTAGCCTTCAACCAAAGGTTGTGTAATTTATTTTAATTTACCTTTTTCTCTTAGTTCTTTTCTGATTTTTGTGGCTGAAATTTTCTGAATTTCCTCAGACAAAACTATTTTTTCAATTTTGTAACCAACTCCTCTACCGTAGCAAATGTTTGTAATATTTGGCACAAGAACAACTTTAAATCTATTTTTAAATTTTGGGTCTAGTCTCTCAGTTATTTTTAATTTTACTTCGTTAAAATCAAATGGATTATCATCTACCCCTTTGACATCTCTTACCTGTATGCAAACTTGTCCTGTTTTCTTAATTATTTTTTCAAATAATGCGTAGTGTCCATCATGGAAAGGCTGCCATCTTCCAAGCATTTGTGCTGTTGGTTTTTTGTTATCCCACGCGTAAGACATTGTTATTTAATTTCCCTTGAAATTTTTGCTGCCCATTCTTTAGCATTTTGAGTTGTTACATGGTAATCATATTTTTCTGGTTTTACAAATAATGCATTTGTATCATCAAATCTTCCTTTTTTTATAGTATCTACCCATACCGTATAATCAGCATTAAATAACTCTCTAGTTTTAGGCAACGGACAAATAAAGTCTGCAACTACACGATGCCCTTCTTTGATATACTTGTCAGCATAATCTGACATCCTTTTAGCTTGTCTTAATCTCGCTTCTGGTGAAAAATCCCAATCATTAAGCTGTTCTCTTATTTTGTCCGCATTAAGCCATTTTGCGTCTAGTAAGGCTGCAAGTTCAGAAGCCAAAGTTGTTTTTCCAGATCCTGGCAAACCCATTACAAGAATTTTCTTCATAAATTTTGTATACTTCAGTTTTTATGCGGTAGCAAGTCTTGGTAGTGGCTTCTCGTCAATCGGCAAGTGGACTAAAGTTGCAAAAAAAGAAAGAGCAATAGATAAATACCAAGCATAATCAAATGACCCATATTCATCATAAAAATACCCTCCTAAATAAGCACCTAAAAATGATCCTATTTGATGACTAAAAAATACTAACCCATACAATGTTGCTAAATATTTTGTACCAAAAATTTGTGAAATGATTCCGTTTGTTGGCGGAATAGTTGCTAACCAAAGAAATCCATAGAGCACACCAAAACCTATTGCTACATAAGTTGATGTAGGAAGAATTAGAAACAAAATTAGTACAATTCCACGAGCAAAATATAAAATACTCAATAATATTTTTTTACTATATTTTCCTGACAAGTATCCAAAAGTTAGTGTGCCAAAAACATTAAAAAGACCTATTAAAGATAAAATTGCAGTAGCTGTCCATATTTCAAATCCACGTTCTTGAATGTAACTAGGTATGTGTGCTGAAACTAAAGTTATATTAAAACCACAAACAAAGAAACCAAATGTTAAAAGTATAAAACCTTTATGATTAAATGCTTCTTTTAGAGCTTCTGTGAGAGTTTGATTGTCTACTTTAGTGCTGTCGCTTATATTCTTTTCTTTCTTAACTTCGCGAAGAAAGATCGCAGCAATTACTCCAAATAAAACTAGGTACAAATATGTGTTTAGTGTTTTTTCCCATCCAAACGCAGATAATGCGAATTTTGTGTATATAGGAGAAAAAAAATAACCAATTGATGCCATAGCAACCACAATTCCTATAGCCATACCTCTGGTTTTGTTTGGAAAATGCTTTCCAACCGCAGCAATCTGAACACTTATTGCTGTCCCACCTAAACCAATTCCAATTAGTAAACCTAAATTAATTTGAAAAAATATTCCTGTGTTTGGTCCTGAATAAAGCAAATAAATTCCTAATGCTACAAAGCAAGATGCAATTATTGTAACTTTTGCACTTCCAATTTTATCTGCTAAAGCACCAAAGATTGGTGCAAACATTCCCCACATCAACATTTGCAATCCTATTGCTAAACCAAACTCTGTAATTGTGGACTGTAAATCTTTTACAAAAAAATCTGTAAATAACCCAAAGACCATACGGAGTCCCATAAATACCGCAACTATTAAGCAAGCAGAAATAAGTGTAATGAGAGCTACTTGATTTGGAAAAAATTTTTCTTTTATCATTTAATAAATTTTAAAGAACTTTTTAAATCATTTATTAAATCCTTAGGATCTTCAAGGCCGATATGTAAACGAACTAGGTGTTCATTTTTTTCAAATTTAAAATAACGTCTTGTTCCTAGTTCAACTGGATCTGTATAAACAACAAGACTTTCAAATCCTCCCCAACTATAGCCTATTCCAAAAAGCTCTAAAGAATTTACAAATTTATATATTGAGTTTTTACTCTTACTTTTTATAATTAAACTTAATAACCCTGATGCTCCTGAATAATATTTTTTCCATAATTTAAATTCTTTTGACGAAGTTTTGTAAGGGTATAATATTTTTGATATTTTTTTTTGATTTTTTAAAAAATTAATAACTGTTTTTGTACTTTCTTGATGCTTGTCCATTCTTATATCTAATGTTCTTAATCCTCTTATAATTAAATAAGCATCATCTGGAGATAAACGATAACCTGATAAGTGATTGTACCACCAAACCTTTTTATAAACTTTTTTATTAACCGCAACAGTTCCCCCCATCACGTCGCTGTGGCCCGAATAATATTTAGTTGCTGACGTGATTGCCATATCAAAACCTAATTTTAATGGTTTAAAAAAATAGGCAGTTGCCCAAGTATTGTCTATAGCTGTTAAAATATTTTTACTTTTAGCAAAAGAAACTACTTTCCCTAGGTCCTGCATTTCAAATGTATTGCTACCAGGATTTTCTACGTAAATTAGTTTAGTTTTTTTATTAATTTTATTTTTTAAGTCTTCAAAATTATTAGGGTTATACCAAACTGCCTTTACATTAAATTCTTTTAATAAATCATCTGTAAGTTTTTGTGTAGGTCTATACACGCCATCTGAAATTACTATTTCATCACCTGGTCTGCATATACTCATTATAGCTAAAACAACAGCACTAAATCCTGTTGGTGTTAAAAAAACTTGATAGGCATCTTCTAATCCTCTTAGAAATTTTTGTAATTGAACTGTTGTTTGCGTCCCTTGTCTTCCATAATCCCAATGTTCAACATCTTTATGTTCTGCAATATCTTTTTGATGTTTTCTTAATTCTTGCATCGTTTTAAATAATATTGTCGATGCACGTACTACAGGAGGATTAACTGATCTTGTATTATAATCTTTAGCTGCTGTTTTTAGGTATGTTTTTATTGATCTTTTCATAAAATATTTGATAACAAAATAGGAGAATGCTATATCCACCGGATAAGGTCAATCAGATTAACAAAAAAAATAAGGAGATAAAAAATATGGGTTATCCTAAAAAGCACCGAGGCAGAAGAAAAGTGGGTTCAAAAAAGAGAAGAGCTCGTAAAAGAAATAAGAGAAAATAGCTTTTTATATAAGTAAAAATGCACTCTAATAAGTTTTCAAATAAAGTAAAAAAATATGCTTTAATTTCATTTTTAATTCCATTGTTGACAATAAATTCCTGTCTCTTGCTTTATAAGTTTTTTGGAAATTTGTATGTATATCCTGCTCCAAATTTTGACTACAGTAAAAATGAAGTTACGTACAGTTACGATAAATATAAAAATATTTTAAGTGATAATAAATCAAAATCATTTACTAATTGTCCTAAAAACTATCTTACTAGAACTTTTGTAACTTATGATGGTATAAGAATTGAAACATTTGATAGAGATGGTCTACCCAGGGGAACCGCTAAAGACAATTATATAGCAATCAATAAAATAGAAAAAAATACGCCGGATAAACAAAAAATTAAATCAATTATACTTAAAAAAACTAATATTAAAAATTTCCATTGTGTAAAAAATTATCATTTTTTTTACGGATTGTTAGAAAAAGTAAATTTTTTAGAATCATTTTTGTTAAAAACTATCTTATTGAAAGAAAGTTCCTTTGCTAAAGTAAAAAACCCTTATTTGTATGGTGAGGTATCTATAAGTAGAACGGCCAGATATTTTCCTGCAGTATTTATATTTAAACCATTTATTATTTTAAGCGCTTTTATGCTTCTGTTATATTGGAAAAGTAATTTAAATTTATTTAATTATATTAAAAATGAAAATAAATTAGATTCGATTTCTAAAAAATTTTTTTATTTTGGTGTTCTTTCTTGTTTATTTTTAATCTTGCATGCAGTATTATTGGGTGTAGATTATGATTCAAGCATATTTAGGAAAATAAGAAGGTTAATAATAACTCTTTTTATAATTTTTGAATTAACTTCCCAAGTTTTATTAACAAAAAATATTTTTGATCATAAAAAATATTTAAAAAAATATATAAATCCAACTATTCTTAAAATGAAGATTATTTTTGTTGTAGTGATGTTTGTTATTACCATAATATCATTTACATTTTTGATTTATGGAGATCCAACAACTACATTCCAAAATGTTTTGGAATGGAATTATTTTAGTCTGCTTCTTGTTTACTATCTTTTAAGTAGATTGCTCTGGAAATAAAAACCTGGTCCACACACCCGAAGGTGCATGAACAAAAGTTTTTGGTTCGTCGTTTTAGGCGCTACCGCCGAACCCGCCACTCCACTTGTTTAGCGCTGCTTAGTGGAGTTTTCTGCCCTATAAGCTTGAACCTTTCGGTTTTTCCTTATCTGGCCAGTTAAGAGTTGCCTCTTAAGTCAAATACATTTAACCACATTAAAAAAAAAATTAAATCACTATTTAGTTGTTTTATAAGTCTAATAACTAACCTGTTAACTATGGGGATAAATATTTATTGACAGTACTTGTTATCCAGCCACCACCCAAAACTTTGTCACCAATATTATTTGTTGAATAAAATACACATGCTTGTCCAGGCGAAATTCCTGCTTCTTCTTCTTCTAATTTTACTTCCGCTTTATTTTGTTTAATTTCAATTTTAGCTTTAATGAATCTTCCTGTGGATCTAACTTTAATAAATAAATTATTTTTGTAATTTTCAATATTACTTAAAATATTAACGTTTTTCAAAAAAATTTTATTTATCATCAACTCTGATCTTTTTCCTACGATAACCTTATTTTCTTTTGCAATAATATTTACTACATACAGTGGTTCATCGTGAGAAATTCCAATTCCTTTTCTTTGACCAATTGTAAAATTAATTATCCCATCATGTTTTCCAATAATGTTGTTTTTTGTATCGAAGATATCTCCTGCCATAAAAGATTCAGGCCTATATTTATTGATCACTGAAGCATAATTGCCATTAGGTACAAAACAAATATCTTGACTATCAGGCTTGTCTGCTACATTTAAATTTAGCTCTGTAGCAATGTTTCTTGTGTTTTTTTTATTTAAAGCACCTAAAGGAAACCTTAAAAAATTAAGCTGCTCTTGAGTTGTTGCAAAAAGAAAGTAGCTTTGATCTCTTGATATATCAAAAGCCCTATACATTTCTGCTTTACCATTATTTTGAATTCTATTAACATAATGGCCTGTCACTAAGGTATCAGCATTTAAATCTTTAGCATAAGAATATAGATCTCTAAATTTTACTGTTTGGTTACATGTAACGCATGGTATGGGTGTTTCTCCAGATGCATAACTATCAATAAATGATTCTATAACTTCTTCTCTAAATTTTTTTTGGTAGTATAAAATTTTATGATTAATATTTAATTTTTGAGCTACTCTTTTTGCATCCAAAATATCTTGTCCAGCGCAGCATTGTTTTTTAGATTTTGAGGCTTTAGAATCGTCATAAAGCTTAAGTGTTATTCCCGTGACATCGTACCCTTCTTTTTTCATTAAACCAGCTACAGTAGATGAATCTACGCCACCTGACATAGCTACTACTACTTTTGTATCTTTAGGTTTCTTTAAAAAACCAAGTGAGTTTGTTTTTTTTTCCATAATGTTCATAAATTAATATGTTTGTTTTATTATATAAAATGATATTTTTCTACAAATGTTTTTTATTTATGAACCTGGAGATTTTGTAATTAACCCTGATAATAAAGGTTGGGGAATTGGACAAATTCAGTCTATAGTAAAAAATAAAGTTACAGTCAATTTTGAAAATGTGGGCAAAAAAGTTATAAATAACAAAGAGATTTTATTAGAAAGAATTAAAAAAATTGAATAATTTAAATTTAAAAAATACAGCAGAAGATCTTATAGATACTTTTTTAAAAGCTGGAGAGGTAGCAAAAGAAATTAGTAAAAGTGGGATTAAAATTACAATCAAGCCAGACAATTCTCCCGTAACAAATGGAGATTTGGCTGTAGATGAAATTTTAAGAGTTAAAATAAAAACTATTACACCAGACATTCCAATTATTTCAGAAGAAACTGTAAATTTAAACATCGAGGTTAATAAGCAAAATAAAAATTTTTGGTTAATAGACCCAATAGATGGAACTAGAGACTATATAAATAAAAAAGATGAATATACTTTAAATGCAGCATTGATAATTAATTTAATGCCTGCAATTGGTATAGTTTACGCTCCAGCTAAAGATAGGTTGTTTTTTTCTTATGGTAAAAACCTAGCTTACGAAATCAAAAATGGAAAAAAATCAATTTTAAATTGCAAAAAAGTAAATAAAAAAGATGTTATAGGGTTAGAAAATTCTCGAACAACACCAAATGAAGTTTTGGATATCTATGATAAATTTAAAGTCACTAAAAAAGTGAAAATGTCCAGCTCTCTTAAATTTTGCACTTTAGCTTCCGGTGAAGCCGACATATACGCAGCTAATGCGAGAGCATTTGAGTGGGATATAGCAGCAGGACATGCAGTATTAGAACACGCAGGAGGTTCTGTTAAAAATCATGAGGGAGAAATATTTTTTTACGGTAAAGATAAATACAAAAATTTACCTTTAATTGCTTTAAGATCAAATTATTTAGATAAATAAATACAACTTAAAGTTGCGCCTAAATTGGTCATCATAACTCTTTTTATTTATTAAAAAAAACAATATACTAATGCATTAAGGGGAGATTCTATGTTGAAAAAGTTAATGTTTATAACTGTAATAGGTTTGCTTACATCAGGGTGCTTTATGGCACCGCTGGCATTAATAGGTCCGCTATCGTCAGGATTTAGCACAGCTTCAATAATACAATCAGGCATATCTAGTGGGGCCAATTTATTAGTTAAAAAATCTACAGGAAAAACTATTTCTGAACATATTTTTGAATCAACAAGTGAAGAAACTTTATCAAGTGCATATTTTCCAAAAAGCGCCAATTACAAAACTCAATATTCTCAAAAATAAAAACTTCCTAAATAAAAAAATAATTTAAATACAGATATGTTGAAAACTATACTGACCATAGTGATATCAGTCACTGCATTCGGAATTTTATTTTATTTTTATGTAAAAAAAATATTAAAAAAAAGATTAGATTTTTTATTAAAAAATAGTAAAAAAAAGTAATATTTAGAGCATTTTGCAAAATTTCAAAAACTCATCTTTAGGGATATCCAATACTCTCTTTGAAACTTCATAACTGAAACCAGATCTAGCCAAAATCGAAATATCCTTTTTGTAAAATAGGGATCTATTACTTTCCTCTCTATTGGGGCCTATTCTTCTTTTTTTACATATTCTTATTGCGGAAAAAAAATCAGGATCAGATTCATTTTCTTTAATTTTAGATATACTTCCCTTAATATATTCTTCATCAATTCCTTTTTTTATTAAATTATATCTAATTTTATTAAGTGAATATCCTCTTCTTAAAAATGATTTTGATTTAGCATCTGAATAATACTTATCATTTAAAAGATTTTGATCAACTAAAGATAAAACTACTGTATCTATTAAATCAAAAATTTCTTTTTTACTGGTTTTTTTTTGATTTATCTTAATTAATTTTTTAAAGAGATATGTTTTAAGCTGTTGTTTTGATGGACTGTATTTTTCTAAATAAGAATAGGCAAAATTTCTTATATCATCAATTGTTGCCTCTAAATTCTTCTTATTTTTTATAGGATTCATGATTTTAATATACTATATTATAAAACTAAATTTATATGCTAATGCAATTTCAAGATTTCTTAACATTTGAAAATATATATTTCTGGGCAAATTGTTTAATTCTGCCTTTTTGGATGTTGCTTATAGCTCTTCCAAATTCAAGATTTACTCAATTTTTTCTTAATTCAATTATTTTACCTTTGATTCTTGGTGCAATCTACACATACGTTATTTATCAGGCTATTTTACTTGAAGAATCTTTGTTCGATGTTTTCAAAATCTATTTGAATTTGGATAATTTATATACAGTATTTGCTACTGAAAGTTTTTTACTCGTTTTTTGGTTGCATTTCATTACGATAAATCTTTTTTTAGGATCTTGGATTGCTAGAGATGGAGTAAAGCATAACATTCAGCGAAAACTAGTTTGTGTTCCATTAATTTTAGTTTATTTTACTGGACCATTAGGGCTAGTCTCTTATTGGTTTATAAGAATATTTCACGCAAAGAGATTAAGTTTTCATGATTAGATAAATTTATGAAGATTCAAAATTTAAGAAAAAAACAATTTATAAAAAAGATTTTTATAAAAATCTGCAGAATTCTTGGTTACGAAATAATTGATCACAATAATCTATACATACCTACATCAGATAAATTTGCCACTGAAGAACTTAGTAAACCTGGCAAAAGATCTATTAGTGTACCTCTTGGTGAAGTTAAAATCACAAGACAAGTTAAAAATTTAGATATTATTATTAAGACTTGCACTGGTGTTAAATTAGTTAGTCAATCCAAAGAAAGGGTTTTTGAACACAATAAATCAGAATATACTTTTAGATCAATTAATTCTGTAATCAGAAGTGTAAATTATGCAAAAAAAGAAATGCCTAATATTGTGTTTAATATCTTTGTTATTGATCACAGTTCTTGCTCTGAAGACTTATCTACGATTAAAAACTTATTAGAAAATTCTAATATTTCTTTTAAAATAATAAATTTAAACATTGATGAATTTTCTAGCAAAATTAACAAAAAAAATACTAAGGGGGAGAATGTTACTGAAAATATGATAGCTACTATGTCAAGTATTTATAAATCTTTTTTGCTTGCCAAAGAAAAATGTAATGATTTGGTTTATTTTGTTGAAGATGATTATGTTCATCAAATTGAAACAATAAAGGAAATGATATTTTCTTACGAAAGAATTTCATCTCAGATAAACAGGGATTTTATCATATGCCCTTCTGACTATCCTTTTTTATATAATAAAGTTGATAAAACTGAAATTTATTTAGGTAATAAAAGACATTGGAGAAAAACTGAAGAAACGCTACTTACTTTTATGATTAGCATGAATTTACTAAACAAACATTGGAATCTATTTGAGAAAATGTGCCAATTTGAGAATTCGCCTTTTGAAGAACCACTCCATAAAATATATCAGAATGAATTATGTTTATCCCCTATACCTTCATTGGCTATGCATTGCACAAATGTTAACTCTGTGTTTGGTCTACCTCCAAATTATGATTGGAAAAAAGTTTGGGAAGAGAATAAAAATTACAAGAATGATTAAATAAAAACAGCCTTTATTTTTAATTGGAAATAAAGGCTGTTTTAATATGCTATTTGTTAAACATTTCCTTAAGTGCTTTAGCTGGTAAAAACTTAACTTTTTGAGAAGCTCCAATTTGGATTTGCTCTCCAGTTCTTGGATTTCGACCTACTCTAGCTTTTCTTTTAGCCACTTTATAAGTTCCAAAACCCGCAATTTTTACCTGCTCATCACCTTTTAAACTGCCTAAAATAATCTCAGTAATTCCATCAAAAGTGCGTTCAGCATCAGCTTTACTAAGATTCATAGAAGACGATATTTTTGCAACTAGTTGTTTTTTGTTCATTTTACCCCTTTTATTGTGGTTTTTTTAACTTTTTACACAAATACAAGTAAAATCAACATTTTTTTTAGCGTATAGTGAAGATATCAACACAATATATAGTTATCACGTCTAAAAACGTTGAATTTATTGACTTTTTTAAAAATTATATTTTATTAAATTTTTTTTTTAAAACAAACCTAAGGATTTCAAATCATTAAAAGTCACAAAAAACATTAAAGAAAACAGTAAAAAAAGACCGATTCGAAAAAAACCTTCTTGGGTTTTTTGACTTAAAGGTCTGCCGAGGAGTTTCTCAAAAAAATAAAACATTAAATGACCGCCATCTAACATTGGAATTGGAAACAAATTTACTAAACCTAAGCTTATTGAAATATATGCCATTATACTAAAAAAGGGCAAAATTCCATATTCAGCTACTTGTCCAGTTAATTTTGCTATTTTTATAGGGCCACCTAGCTGGGAAGTGTCCGCTGCGCCAATAATCATTTTTCCAAGGTAATTTAATGAAGTTGTAGTAACAAACCAAACCTCTTTTAATGAATAGTATATTGATTTGCTGAAGCTAAGAGATTCCTTCTTAAATTCATTATTTAAGGGAGATAATTTAATACCAACAATTCTTTTATTAACCGCGTTTCCAAACGAATCTTCTCCTGCAACTAAATTTGGTTTAACCAAAATTGAAATCTCTTGCTTGTTTCTGAGTAATAAAAAATTTATTTTTTCGGTAGTGGATATATTAATAAATGTGGAGACTTCCAATATACTTTCGACCTTTCTGCCATTAATAGAAATAATTTTATCATTTTTTTTCATTCCTGCTGAAAAAGCTGGACTATTTGGTTGAACTTCTGTGATTACTGCTGGAGTCATGTCTTTCCCAGCAATCATATTTATTGCAAAAAAAATTAGAATAGCCAATACAAAGTTTGCTAAAGGGCCAGCAAAAACAATTAAAGATCTTTGGTATAGCGGTTTTAATATAAATAATTTATTTCTATCTTCATCACTGTATTTTCTTATTTCTTCTTGCTGTTCCGCTTGACTAAAAACGTTTCTATCACCAAAGAATTTTACATATCCTCCTAATGGAATCCAGCAAAATTTCCAACGAGTGCCATATTTATCATTCCAACCAAAAATTTCTCTTCCAAAGCCTATAGAAAAATCAGTTATTCCAACGCCATATTTTTTTGCAAAATAATAGTGTCCATATTCATGAATAAACACCACTATTGTTATCAATACAAAAAAAGGTACTACGTAATTTATTATTCCCATGGTCCTTTCACAATTTTATTTTTTTTTTTATTAAAAAATAATATCAAAATTATCCCAGATATAAAACCACCAATATGGGCTGCATAAGCAACGCCGCCTCCACTTGAAAAAAATTGAAGAATAAACCAAAAACCTAAAACATATAAAGCTCTTATTTTAATAAGTTGACTAAAAAAACCAAAGGGAATTAAAACTAGTACTTTGGCATTAGGATGATTAATTAAATAAGCTCCGAGCACCCCACCAATGGCACCACTTGCTCCCACCATTGGAATTTGGGAGTGTGTATCCATAAAAACCTGGGTCATTGCAGCACCAACACCAGAAAGTATATAGAATAATAAAAATTTTTTTGGTCCTAAATTGTCTTCAATATTGTCTGCAAAAATCCACATATAAAGCATATTTCCAATTAAATGCATAAATCCTCCATGCATAAACATAGAGGTAAAAATAGTTATATAACCAGGCGCCGCATAAAGATCTAAAGGTAACTGTTTATGACCCATCAATACAGATGGGATCAATCCATAAGAATAAAAAAGCTGTCCACTTTTGTAGCTTACGGTGCTAAATTGCAATAAAAAGACTAAGATACATAAACCAATTATAAAATAAGTTATAATTGGTTGGTTTGAAGTTGGATTGTCATCTTTTAAAGGAATCATTACTCATTATAGCAATTGCTGGCCCAACTGTTGCCACTAAAAAAGAAAGAAAGAGCAAAGATTTAGAAACAAATGAAGGAAATAGGTCTGCAGACAATAAAAAACCTACCAACAAACTTTTTGAAAAGTCTGGGACTGGAAACAGAAGAAAGCCACCTATTAAACCAAAAATTATGGAAATAAATGCAGTTTTTTCATTTAACTGTTTATTATAAAAACTATAAAATACTGCAAAAACAAAAGCGCAACAAAATAAATCTGCCAACAGAAATAAATATAAAACACTAAATCCTTTTGATGATATGACAAAAGCTATAATAGACAAAACTATTACGAAATATCTTGATAATTTTAAATAATTTTGTTTATGCGAAAGTCCCAACGTAGCTTTAGCATCAACTATAACTAAGCTTGATATAGCATTAACTAAAGTATCTACTGTACTAATTGTCAGTGAAAGTCCTAAAGTTATAATTATTATAGATAACAATTCTGTTTGGTCTTTTAACAATAAAGAAAAAAAACTTAAATCTGGAATTACTTTAGGATTTATTGATACAGCTACTAAACCACTAAATCCCATAAAGAAAACGATTGGGATTATTACTATAAAAGAAACTATTAAGCTTTTTTTTAAAATTCTATTATTTTTTGCAGCATAAATTCTTTGCCAGTTTCCCTGATGAAAGAGATTGGTCGCAGCTACAGCAATAAAAAAAGTCAATCCCGCCGTATAGTTTGGTAAATAACTACCACTTAATAATAGAGGGTTTTTTTGACTTATAAACTCCAAAGAAAATTGATTGCCTACGAATGAATACAAATAAAAAATGGAAATTAAAAGTAAAATTAAAATTACCCCTAATTGTATGGTGTCTGTAAAAATTGAAACCTTCAATCCGCCATAAAGTGTATATGTTACGGTAGTAATTAATACCACAAAAGATGTTATCCATAAAGCTGTTCCAGAAATATAATTTATTAACATAGCAACAGCAGTAACTTCAGCGCACAAAAATATGAACATATAAAATATACTCATAATTAAAATTAATTTAAATAAATTCTTTCTGAATTTTTTTCTTAGAAATTCAACTAAAGTAGATCCCTTAGGAAATTCTTTTCTTATTTTTTTTCCAAAAAATATCAAAAGTATCATGGGAAAAGCTGTTCCGATGGAATAACCTACTACTGCTCCTATTCCTCCCCATGTTGCTGCAGAGGCTGGCCCAAATAAAATCCAGGCTCCAAGAGATGAGGCTATAAAACTTGCTGAAAGTGAAAAAGAACCCACACTTCTATTTGCTATTAAATAATTTTCAAGATCTTGGTATTTTTTAGAATAAACCAATCCCAAAAGTGTAAAAATTAAACTAATTACTATAACTAGAGTTAATGATGTTGATTGGTTGATAAAGTATGTTTTATCCATTGTTCTCCCTTTCTGAATTACCGGACAGGTTATTAGGGTATAATCTCAGTCACTATTGACACCCCTGATTATTTAAAAATATATTAGTATAAAATTAAAAGCAAACTATATGGTCAATGTTAATTGGTCTTTTTATGCCAAATTTCTCATCAACTTCATGTTGATGTATGTGGTGTGAATGAACAAAAACTGGAATTAGTAAATTGCTTAAAGTTTTTAGCGTATAAATAAAATTAGTACCTCGAAACTTTCTATCAACAACTTCTAATTTTAAATTGCTTTTATCATCATGCTCTAAATCTTCTGGTTGCAATAAAAGTTGAACATCTGAACCTTTTGGATAGTGTTTAATGAAATTGCCTTTAATAGTTCCTAAATCGTTATTTTCCAAAGTATTTTCACCAGTTACTTTAGCTGGTATCAAAATACCTCTATTTAAAAAATTAACAACTTCTACAGAATTAGGAAAATGGTATACGTTGTATGGATCGTCATATTGTCTAAGCTGACCATTTAAAATAATTCCACATTTTGAACCTAAATAAAAAGCTTCGTAAGAATCGTGAGTTACAATGATTGTTGTTATTTTTAATTCATTTAAAATCTTTTTTAATTTAACCTGAATTTCTTCTTTAAAGTTTTGATCGACATTTGACAAAGGTTCGTCTAATAATAGTAAATCTGGTTTAGAAAGTAGAGATCTTGCTAATGATGCTCTTTGAGCTTCACCAGAACTAATTTCGTGTGGAAACTTATCTACAATATGCTCTAAATGAAGAAATTTTACTACTTCCTCAATGGTTAAGTTTTTTTCTTTTGTTTTATTCCTTGCTGCTCCAAATTTAATATTTTCGATTACATTGTAGTGTGGAAATAAACAATTATCCTGAAACGAGAGTGAAATATTTCTTTTTTCAGGTTCAATATGAATATCTTTAGAAGATATAATTTTATTTTTTAAAAAAATTTTTCCTGATTGAACTTTTTCAAGACCGGCAATAGTTCGCAAAATTGTTGTTTTTCCAATTCCTGATGGCCCTAATAAACAAATAACATCTCCTTCATTTTCAATATTTAAAGAAACATTGCTGACTTTATTTTTTTCGCTTGCAGCAAATGTAACATTATTAATTTCTAGAAAGTTTACAGACATAAAATTTAATCTTTAAGGATATACTTAGATGTAAATAAAATAAAGACACTTGCTATAAGAATAAGAAATAAAGAGGGCGCTGCGGCAGCTTCTAATAGGTCTTGGGAAGCAAAAATGTACGCAGTAGTGGCAAAAGTTTCAAAATTAAAAGGTCTCATAATAAGAGTAATAGGCAATTCTTTTATAATTTCAATTGCAATTAATACACCAATTAAAAGAATTGAATTTTTTAAATATGGAATATGTATTTTAGTAAAGGTTTTAAATTTTGAGTACCCAAGTAAGTAGGAACTTTCATCTATAGAATAATTAATTTTCAAGTATCCTGATTTAATTCCATTACAAGCTAATGAATAAAATCTGATAAAATAAACAAGAACTAAACCTAAAATTGAACCTATAAAAATAGGTTTAATAGTATCAAGTTCTAAAAAATTTATTATTCTATTATCAAGCCATGAAATAAAAGTTATAAAAGCAACAGCAAGGATAATTCCTGGTATTGCATAACCAGAAACTGAAAAAGCAGTTAAAGATTCCAGAATTTTGCTTTTAGAAACTCTATTTCCATAATTTGAAATAAAAGCTAAAGATATTAATAAACAGCATGATACAAATACTAATAATATAGTGTTAAAAAATAACTCCAATATATTTAAATCAATAAAATGTTTTGGGAAAATGATGGTCCAGTAAAGCATTTGAAGAACTGGAAATATAAAACTTAAAAAAAATACAACAAAACAGAATGAAAAAGCTAAATATGATTTATGACCTTTTAAAATTATTGGAGATTTTGACTTAAACCCACCCTTTGTAGGAGAGTGGTATTGTGCTTTTTTTCTAGAAAAATTTTCAAGCATAAATAAACCTAAAATAAAAATAAGTAAATAAAACGAAAGTCTATTAGCTAAAGTGAGATCATCAAATGAAATCCACGCATTATATATTCCTGTTGTTAAAGTTGATAAACCAAAAAAAGAAACAGATCCAAAATCAGAAAGTGTCTCCATGGCAACCAAAGAAAGTCCGGCAGCAATTGCAGGTCTAGCTGATGGTAGGATAATTTTAAAAAATGATTTTCTTCTTGAAAATCCAAGATTTTTCCCTAATTCAATTAAATTTTGTGATTGGTAATGAAATGATGCCCTAGTCAGTACATAAACATATCCAAATAATGAGAATGAAATTGAAATAATGGCTCCCAACATTCCATCAAATTTAGGAATAAATGAATTATAATTTCCTTCACCAAATAAATTTTTTAATATTGAAAAAGCCGTGCCAAAATTTTCAAAAAAAGCAGTTAATGAGTAAGCATATATATAAGCAGGTATGGCGAATGATAAGATTAAAGCCCATTTAAAAAAATTTACTCCAGGAAATTTGTAAAAAGAAACTATATAAGCGCAGCCTACGCCAATAACAAATGTTAAGGTCAACACTCCTATTAAAAGAAATAGTGAATTAAAAATATAGTCATATAGAAATGTATCTTTTATAATAGAAGAGTAATTGCTCGTAGCATCAAAAAAACTAGTAAAAACTGTTATGATGGGTATTGCTACAATTAGTGATATTAAAAAAGAACTAATATACCAAATATTGATTTTCTTAAATTCCATACTTAATACCTTCAATCACTGTATAACTCCTTATTTTTTAATTCAAATAATATGCTTACCAGCTATTCCTCTAAGTAGTTTGGTAAGTATATTATAAAAACTACCGACTAAGAGGAAACGAAAATTTTATAAGTTTCTTCATTTCTTTATTGCTAACAGTTGATAGTCTTCTCCCATTTATTTTATTGTTAACTTTTTTACATGCATCCATGCAGGGATTGCACGATTTTGCAGACTTATGCAGTCAACATTAAATAAAATTTTTAATTTTTTTTTAATAACTTCATGCATAATTATCATTCCATTTATATCTTTAATTTTTTTTAATCTTGCTCTTTGTTTAATTTTATCTATTCTTAATTTATTTTTTCCCCTTTACTGTCAAAAGTTAGTAAAGGGGCATTATTTTTATATTCAAATTCTAATATTTTATTTTTATTATATTTGAACATTCTTACTTAATAATTACTTCCATTTAGCTGCCAACATTACTTCTAATGCGTCAGCTTGTTTTTTTCCATAAGAAGAGACTTTAGTTTTAAGATCTTGTTTAAATCCTAAGCCCATTTTAGCTAACAATTCGTGAGGCTTAACACCATCAATCATTGGATATTCAAATGTATTATTAACTATATGTTCTTGGGCTTCTTTAGTTACCAAAAACTCAAGAAGTTTAATTGCATTAGCTTTATTAGGAGCGTATTTTAATATTCCACCTCCACTAATATTCATATGAGTTCCTCTTCCATCTTGATTAGGGAAAAATGGCTTAACTTTTTTAGCTGCTGCTTGTTGTTCTGCTCCTTTTTGTCCAGATAACATCAAAGCTAAATAATATGTATTAGCTACCGCTAAATCTGCCTCGCCGGCTGCTACAGCTAAAATCTGAGCTCTATCATTGCCTTTCGAATCTCTAGCCATATTAGCAACTACTTCTTTTGCCCATGCTGCGGTTGCCTTTTTGCCGTTATTTTCAATTAACGACGCTACTAATGATTGATTATAAACATTATTTGATTTTCTTATTACAATTTTGCCTTTCCATTTAGGTTTGGCCAAATCTTCATAAGTCATTCCTTTAAGATCGTTTGAACTTACTCTTTCTGGAGAATAGTAAATTATTCTTGCTCTCTTAGCTATTCCAGTCCAATAGGCTGTCCTAAAATTTGAGGGCACCACTGCTTTTATAGCTTTAGAACTTGCTCCTCTTTGAAACATTCCTTTTGATTGAAAAGCTCCTAATCTTCCTGCATCTGCTGTTATATAAAGATCAACTTTTGAATCTTTTCCTTCTTCAGTTATTCTTTTTTGAAGAGCCTTATCTTTTCCTGATACAATATTTACTTTAATTCCAGTTTTTGCAGTAAATTTTTCATAAAGCTGAACGTCAGAATCATAATGTCTTGCGCTAAAAACATTGACCTCGTTAGCAATAGATACTGCTGATAATGAAAATAAAATTGTTAATATTAATGTTATTTTTTTCATTTTTATTTACTTATTAAAAAATTTTTTATAATGATAATAGTTATCATTTGCAATGATAATGATTATCAGTATCAATATGTCGCAGATAGTACAACCAAAAAGTGTATATGAGCAAGTTTATTCTGTGTATATGATTAGTTGTATAGGTATTTTATGACAGACGAAAAAACATCAATACTTTTATCTAACGTATCCATTGAAGGAGAAGTGGTGGAAAAAGATAAAATTATAATAGACGCAAAGATAAATGGAGACGTTAAGGCTGAGGATGTAATAACTCATTCAAAGTCGAATATCTCAGGGAACATCAAATCAAAATTTGCCTCTTTGGGTGGAAAACTTAAAGGGAATGTAAATTCTGAAAAGATATATATTAAAAAAACAGCAGATATAGAGGGTGTATTAAATCAAAAAACATTATCTATACAAGAAGGCGCGCAGTTAAAAATTAAATCTGAAACTAGTAAATAATAATTAAAATTCCCATTTTTTTATTTTACTATATAAAAAATTTCTAAACGCTATTACTCTCGCTACATTCTTAAGTGACTGAGGATAAACAAAGTGAGCTTCGGTTTTGGGTCCTTCAACTTTAGGCAATACTCTAATTATGTTTGGAACTGATACAGTTATATAGTCAGGAAGTGCTGCTAAACCTACTCCACTTTGGACAGCAAGAAGTAAACCGTAAACACTATTTACTTTCATGATAGGTTTTCTTTTCTTATCATCTTTTGCTCCTATTTTTAAAGCCCAGTCAGGATTAAAAACTGGAGATGGCGCTCCTCTTCCGTAAGAAATAAAATTATGTTTATTTAAATCAGATAAACTTTTGGGGTAACCAGATAGCTCTAAATACTTTGTTGAACCATAAATATGATAATTAATATCAATTAGTTTTTTTTGGATATGATTTAATTGTTTTGGACGTCTCATCCAAATTCCAATGTCTGCCTGTCGCGTACTGAGGTCAAGCTCCTTGTCATCAAAAATTAGCTCAATCTCAATTTCGGGATTAAGTTTCATAAACTCTTGTATTCTAGGGGTAAGCCAAGTTGTGCCAAAGCTAACTACAGTAGTAACAGTAAGTTTGCCACTTGGTTTATTTTTTTTATCTATTAAAGTTGATTCTACATCTTTAAGTTTGGAAATAATTTCATGTGCTGTTTTAAAAAGATATTCTCCATTTTCTGTTAAAGATAGACCTCTGGCATGTCTCTCAAATAATTGTGTTTTTAGAGCTTGTTCTAAAGATTGAATTTGCCTACTGATTGCCGATTGACTTAAGTTTAGTATGTAAGTTGCCTTGGTAAAATTTCCCGCTTCTGCCACGGCATGAAATATTTTAAGTTTGTCCCAATCCATATTATTTATTTAAATCTACTAAAATTCTTCCTGAAGTTTTTCCACTTAACATTTCAGGAAAAATATTTAACAATTCTTCTAAATTAACAGTTTTTATATTTTTTTCTAAAAGTTTAAAATCAACTAAATCTGTAACCTGTGACCAAATAAATTCTCTTCTCTTTTTGCTAATCGTAACGGAATCTATTCCCCATAATTTTACACCTCTGATTATAAAAGGCATTACTGACGTGTTAAGTTTGATTCCTCCTGCGTTCCCACATGCTGCAACTATTCCATTGGGTTTAGTTTGCGAAATTGCATTTGCCAAAACGTTGCCTCCAACTGTATCGACAACACCATCCCATAAACCTTTTCCTAGAAGTTTTGCTTCACCTTCAAATTCTTTTCTTGCAACAATATTTTTTGCACCTAGATCTTTTAAATAATTAGATTTATTCTCCTTGCCAGTCATTGCTGTAACGTTATATCCAAATTTAGAAAGCACCATTACAGCTATACTTCCAACTCCTCCCGTTGCGCCAGTTACTAATACATCATTAACTTTATCTCCTAACAATAATTCTTCTCTAGCTTTTATTGCAAAAGCACATAATAGAGATGTAAAACCTGCTGTACCAAGAATCATTGCATTTTTATTTGAAATAGCTTTAGGTTTTTTTACTAATAACTCATTTTTTACTTTTACTAGTTGTGAATAACCGCCAGGAAAGATTTCACCAACTCTACATCCGGTTAAAACAACATCATCACCAGGTTTAAAATCATGGGTTTCACTTTCAATAACTTTTCCTGAAAAATCTATACCAGGTATATGAGGATATTCTTTAACGAGCCTTGCACCATTTTTTAAAATCAAAGCATCTTTATAATTTAAACCAGAATATTCTATTTTAACTAAAACATCTCCAGTTTTAAAAAAACTTTTGTCTAACTCTTTTATTTCTCGAGAAAATTGTTCACCTGTTTGATTTAGAACTATTGCTTTAAACTTATCAACCATTTTGTAAACTTCTAAGAATATTTATTAATAAACAACTAATCTTTATTAATATATCTTAAGTAGCGATTTTGAAAACTTAAATCATCCTTGAAGGCACCAAGAAAATAATTTGTTACAGTTGTTGCAGTTTCTTTTTTAATTCCTCTAGTGGTCATGCATTGATGTGAAGCGTCTATTGTTACAGCAACTCCTCTTGGTTGTAAGACATCCATTATTGTTTTTGCTATTTGCATTGTTAAACGTTCTTGTGTTTGTAATCTTTTTGAAAAAACTTCAACTACTCTTGCTAGTTTACTTAAACCCACTACTTTATTGGATGGAATGTAAGCAACATGTGCTACACCCATAATTGGAGCCATATGATGTTCACAGTGACTTTGTAAGCTAATGTTTTTTTCAATCACCATATCATCGTAACCATCAACTTCTGTAAAGGTTTTGGATAAATATTTATTAGGTTCCTCGGTGTAACCTTTAAAATATTCTTTATAAGCTTTTATTACTCTTTTTGGTGTTGAAAGGAGTCCTTCACGGTTAGGGTTCTCTCCTATCCATTCAATGATTGTTTTAACAGCTGCTTCAGCTTGTTCATCAGAAACCTGTTGTTTTTTTCTTTCTACTTGTTTTGCGTCTTTTACTAATTTCATAATATTAATTTTATAATTATTTTAATATCTATATAATATAATTAATGTTTAAAAAAAGAAATAATATAAAAGAAATTGAAGAAGGCAAGTATTTAGAACCAAAATTTGATAAAAATGGCCTTATACCTGTTGTAGTTAGTGATTTTAGAAATGGTGACATCCTGATGCATGGGCACATGAATAGTTTAGCTCTTAAAAAAACTATAGAAACAAAAGAAGCTTATTATTGGAGTCGTTCACGAAAAAAAATATGGCACAAAGGTCAGATAAGTGGTTTTGTGCAAAAAGTGAAAGAAATGAAAATAGATGATGATCAAGACTCGGTTTGGATATCTGTTGATATTGGCAATGGTGCAAGCTGTCATGTGGGTTATCGTTCTTGTTTTTATCGATCTATACCGTTAGGGAAAATTAAAAATACAAAAAAAATAAAAATTAATTTTAAAGAAAAAAAAAAAGTTTTTAATCCTAGCAAAGTTTATAAAAATCAACCCAACCCAACAAAATTATAATGAGTGAAAAAGATTTTCAAAAAAATGTATTAGGTGAAGAACTTGAAGATTGTTCATTAGATCCAGTTACTGGATGGCTTAGAGATGGCTGTTGTAATACAAACGAAGAAGACCGTGGTTTTCATACGGTATGTGCTAAAGTTACAAATAAATTTTTAGAATGGTCTAAGGAAGCTGGAAATGATTTAATCACTCCTCACCATGAATTTAATTTTCCTGGTTTAAAAGACGGTGATAGTTGGTGTGTTTGTGCAGCTACATACGCTCAATCAATAGAGGCGGGCACCGCATGTAAAATTTTTTTAAAAAAAACCAATTATAAAACTTTAGAAATTGTACCGCTGGAAAAACTCAAAAAATACGCAATAGACCTTTCGTAATCTTTTTACATATTTCCATACTTTGGACCGCCGCCGCCTTCTGGCGCTACCCAAATGATATTTTGAGATGGTTCTTTAATATCACATGTTTTACAGTGTATGCAATTCTGTGAATTAATTACAAATTTTTCTTGTTGCACTTCGTAAACCCCTACAGGACAGTATCGTTGAGCAGGTTCATCATATTTTTTTAATGTATAGTTGATTGGTAAATTAGGATCTTTTAATTTTAGATGCACAGGTTGGTTTTCAGTATGGTTGGTACCAGTTAAATAAACTGAACTTGTTTTATCAAATGTTAATTTTCCATCAGGTTTTGGATATTCTATTTTTTTAGTTTCGTTAGCTAGTTCTAAAGATTTGTGATCAGCATGTTTATGTTTTAGAGTAAAAGGCAATTTTCCTCTAAATAATATTTGATCTACCCCTGTAAAAATAATTCCTAAAATTAAACCCCAGCTAAAACTTGGTTTAACATTTCTTACCGCATAAAGCTCTTTGTAAGCCCAGCACTTTCGAAATTTTTTTTCATAGATTGATAAATCTGTTTTATTTTTTATATTTTCAACAATAGTTTCTGCTGCAACAATTCCACTCTTCATTGCTGTATGAGAGCCTTTAATTTTTGTCATATTTAAGGTCCCTGCATCACAACCAATTAATAAACCACCGGGCATATACATTTTTGGTAAACTTTGGATACCACCTTCAATTAAAGCTCTTGCTCCAAATGCAATTCTTTTTCCTCCCTCTAGTATTTTTCTAATATCTTTATGAGTTTTAAATCTCTGAAATTCATCAAAAGGTGATAAATATGGATTTTTGTAATCTAAACCAATTACATAACCAATATAAATTTGTTTTTTTTCTGCATGATAAACAAAACTACCTCCATAAGTTTTGTTATCAAGTGGCCACCCAGTTGTATGCATAACCAAACCTTCTTCGTGTTGTTTTTCGTTAACTTCCCATATCTCTTTAAAACCAATTCCATATTGTTGTGGGTTTTTGCCATTATCAAGATTGTATTTTTTAATAATTTCTTTTCCCAAATGGCCTCTACAGCCTTCTGCAAAAACGGTAACTTTAGCATGCAATTCCATGCCTTCTTGATATGTATCCTTTTTATGACCATTTTTATCTAAACCCATATCTAATGTGGCTACACCTTTTATTGATCCATTTTCATTATATAAAACTTCACTAGCTGGAAATCCTGGAAATATTTCAACACCAAGTTTTTCTGCTTGTTCAGCTAACCAACGGCACAAATTAGCAAGGCTAATAATATAATTTTTATGATTTTTTTGAACAGGAGGCAAAAGCCATGTGGGCCAGCTAAAAGATTTACTTTTTCCTAAAAATAAGAATTTTTCTTTAGAAACTTTTGTTTTGACAGGAGCTCCTTCTTCTTGCCATTTAGGTAATAATTCATCAAGTGCTTTGGTTTCAAAAACGTTTCCACTTAATATATGAGCACCAACTTCTGATCCTTTTTCTAAAATACAAACACTGATATTTGGATCAATTTGTTTTAATTTAATTGCAGTAGATAGGCCAGCTGGTCCTGCGCCAACAATTACTACGTCGTATTCCATTGCTTCTCTAGACATGAAATGACTATATCAAAATTTTTATTTTTGGATAGTGTTGAGTTTGTTTAACTCTTCTAAAAATTGTGGCAAAGCTTCAAATAAATCTGCCTCAAGACCATAGTCAGCAATGCTAAAAATTGGAGCTTCTCCATCCTTATTTATTGCTACAATCACTTTGCTTTCCTTCATGCCAGCTAAGTGTTGAATTGCCCCTGAAATTCCTACAGCAATATATAAATCTGGAACAACAACCTTGCCAGTTTGTCCCACTTGATGATCATTGCCAATATAACCAGCATCTACAGCTGCTCTGGATGCTCCTACTGCAGCGTTTAATTTGTCAGCAATAGAATTAATAAGTTTAAAATTTTCTCCACTTTGCATGCCACGGCCACCTGATATTACTATTCTAGCCGTTCCTAACTCAGGTCTTTCAGATTTTGTTTCTTCTCTTTTGATAAATTTTGATACATTTTTGATATCAGCAGGTTCTATTTTTTCTATGGATGCCGATCCACCTGATTTTGGTGCAGGCTCAAATGAAGTTGGTCTTATTGTTATACATTTTTTTTTATCACTACTTTTTACCGTTGCAAATGCATTGCCAGCATAAATTGGTCTTAAAAATTCTTCTGAATTATTTATTTTAATTACATCACTTATTTGCGAGCTATCCAGTAACGCAGAAACTCTTGGCATAAAGTTTTTTCCAAAAGTATTAGCAGATGCAATTATATGTGTATAAGACTCTGAAACTTTAATTATTAAAGGAGTTAAATTTTCTGCTAAAAAATTTTCATAATTTGGTGAATCGCAGTAAATAACTTTTTTTACTAACGGAATTGCCGCAACTTCTTTTGCTACGCTATCGCATTTATTTCCAGCAACTAAAACATGTGTTTCTTTATCAATTTTAGATGCTGCTGTAATTGCATTTAAAGTAAAGACCTTTAAATTTGAATTATCATGTTCAGCAATTAGTAAAATTGACATTATATAACTTTAGCCTCGTTTTTAAGTTTACTAATTAATTCAGCAACATTAGCTACTTTTATTCCACTTTTTCTTTTTGGTGGTTCTTCAACTTTGATTTGCTGAATCCTGTTTGTAATATCTACACCAAGATCTTTAGCATTTAATTGTTCAATTGGCTTTTTCTTCGCTTTCATTATATTGGGTAGAGAAGCAAACCTTGGTTCATTAAGTCTTAAATCGCACGTTATAATTGCTGGTAGATTAATTTGTATAGTTTCCAAACCTTCATCAACTTCTCTCGTTACTTCAATAACTTTATCTTTATGTTCAATTTTTGATGCAAAAGTTCCTTGGGGCCAATCCAGCATAGCAGCTAGCATTTGTCCTGTTTGATTACAATCGTCATCAATAGCTTGCTTTCCTAAAAAAACAAGATCAGGTTTTTCTTTTTCAACAATTTTTTTTAAAACTTTTGCTATACCTAGAGGTTCTATATAATTATCTGATTTGACATGTATACCTCTGTCCGCTCCGACTGCTAGAGCTTTTCGCACTGTTTCTTGAGCTTTTTCTTCCCCAATTGTAACAGCAATAATTTCTTTTGCTTTACCAGATTCTTTTAACCTTACAGCTTCTTCAATAGCATTATCATCTGGAGGATTTGTTGACATTTTGACATTATCTTTATTAACACCACTGCCATCTTCTTTAACTCTAATTTGCACATTGTAATCAATAACCCTTTTAACAGCGACTAAAATTTTCATTATCCTCTTAAAAGTTTATTTTCTGAATCATAAGGACTCTCTTCTAAAATGGTAGCATCATACATTTTTCCAAGAATATCAATTTTCAATTTTTGTCCTGTTGTCGCAATCTCTGGTTTAACCATTCCTAAAGCTATCGATTTACCCAATCTAAAACCAAAATCTCCTCCAGTTGCTCGACCAACAACTTTCCCTTTATCATAAATAGGGTTATTTCCTAATACGTCTGCATCTTCAACATTATGAATTTCTAAAGTTACTAATTTATTATTAAAACCTTTTTCTCTCCATTTATTTAAAGCTTCTAATCCAATAAAATTTCCTTTATTTGGGTGGACAAACCTATCCAATCCAGATTCATAAGGTGAATATTCAATTGATAATTCAGTTCCTACCAATTTATATGATTTTTCAAGCCTTAAACTGTTCATGGCTCTAATGCCATAAGGTTTAAGTCCTAAGTCTTTTCCAGCTTCCATTAATTTATCAAAAATGTGGTTTTGGTACTCGATTGGATGATGCAGCTCCCAACCTAGTTCTCCAACAAAATTTACTCTCATAGCATTAACTGGTGCGTTTCCAACATTTACATTTTTTGCACTTAACCATTTAAAATTATCGTTGGAAAAATCATCTTTTGAGACTCTTTTCATTAAATCTCTGGCTTTAGGACCTGACACAACCAAAACTCCTAAACTATTAGTTAAGTTTTCAAATTGAACGCTTCCATCTTTTGGCATCCATTTATTAATCCAATCATGATCTAATCTTTGATTGGCACCTGCAGAAACTAAATAAAAACTATCTTCGCTTTCCCTCATGATTGTAAATTCAGAGTGAACTCCTCCTTTTGTATTTAGTGCATGACACAAACCAATTCTTCCTATTTTTTTAGGAAGTTTATTAGCTACTAAATAATCTAAAAAATTTTCTGCTCCTGGTCCTTTTATTCTGCATTTTGCAAATGCTGTCATATCTAGTAACCCAACATTTTCTCTAACATTTTTGCACTCTTTTTCTATCGCTTTAAACCATTTAGATCTTCGAAAAGACCAATCATCTTTCTGCCCCATCCCATCCACTGCAAAAAAGTTTGGTCTTTCCCAACCAAATTTTTGACCAAAAACTGCACCTAGATTTTTCATTCTGTCATAACAAGGTGATGTTCTTAATTCTCTAGCAGCGCCTCTTTCTTCATCTGGGTAATGAACTTTAAATACATGATTATATGCTTCTTCATTTTTTTCTTTAAGATATGATTTGGTTGCATAATCACCATATCGTCTTGGTTCAACACCAAGCATATCTACTGTTGGTTCACCATCTACTATCCATTCAGCAAGTTGCCAGCCAGCTCCTCCTGCTGCTGTAATACCAAAACTATGTCCTTCATTAATCCAAAAATTTTTTAAACCCCACGCAGGACCAACGATTGGATTTCCGTCTGGCGTATAACAAATAGCACCATTGTAAACTTTTTTAACTCCAACTTCACCAAAAGCTGGAACACGATGAATTGCACCTTCTATATGTGGAGCAAGTCTATCTAAATCTTCTTGAAATAATTCATATTCTGAATCTTTTGAAGGTCCATCAACATAACAACATGGAGCTCCATCTTCGTAAGGTCCTAATAGTAATCCTCCCGCTTCTTCTCTCATATACCACCTGCTATCACTATCTCTTAGCACTCCCATTTCCGGTAGGCCGTCTTTTTTCCTTTTTTGAATTTCAGGATGCGCTTCAGTAACTATATATTGATGCTCTACTGGAATCGCAGGAATATTAAGGCCAACCATTTCACCAGTTTGTCTAGCAAAATTTCCTGTGCATGAAACAACATGTTCACATTCTATTGTTCCTTTGTCAGTTTCTACCACCCAGCCATTTTTTGTTTGTTTAATTCCAGTTACTACTGTGTTTCTATAAATTTCTGCTCCTCTATTCCTAGCACCCGTAGCTAAAGCTTGAGTTAGATCTGCTGGCTGAATATAACCATCCTCTGGATGTTGAATCGCACCAACTAAATCTTTAACATTACATAAAGGCCAAATATCTTTTACTTGTTGTGGTGTTAAAAACTTCACATCAACACCAATGGTTTGAGCAACACCTGCGTACTGGTGATATTCATCCATTCTATCTTTTGTGCTAGCTAAACGAATATTTGATACAACGCTAAATCCTACATTTTTACCAGTCTCTTTTTCTAAAGTTTTATAAAAATCAACAGCATACTTATGAAGTTGTCCTACGGAATAACTCATATTAAATAGAGGTAATAGACCAGCTGCATGCCAAGTCGAGCCTGATGTTAATTCTTTTCTTTCAACGCAAACGACATCAGACCATCCTTTTTTCGCTAAATGGTAGAGCATACTAACTCCAACAACCCCTCCCCCGATTACGACTACTTTGGCTTTTGATTTCATAAAATAAATATGGTTAAATTTATGTAATTACTAAATGGAAGGATATAATACGTCAACAAAATTAAATGACTAAAAAGATTATACTTTTGCTTGCTATAGCCGGTCCTTTTGTAGCGTATTTTTTATATACGCGACTCATGAGGTTTGATAAAAAAAAATACCCTATAAAAATACTTTCTCTAATTAGTGTTGTTCTGATTGTTGCTAGCTTAGGATCTTTAAGACTTTATGACAATTATTCACCTTCCTTAACTAAACCAAATATATCTTTAAAACCAATTGATGTTATATCAATTCAGTTAAATTCTCTTCAAAGGAATAATATTCCATTTAAAGATGCAGGCATTGAACAAATTTGGGAATTTGCGCACCCAAATAATAAAAAAATAACAGGTCCTTTAAAAAAATTTAAAAAAATGATTTACAGTGAAAGTTATAAAATGTTAATTGGACATGAAAATAGTGATATCACTATTTTGAGCGAGGATTCAAACAAATCAATCTATAAAGTTTTTATATTATCTAGTGATAAAAAAAAATACTCTTATATTTGGAAAATTGAAAAAGTCAATCAAGAAGGAAATTTAAAAAATTGCTGGATGACTATCAGTGTATCTATCCCTGAATACTTGGGTGAGATTATATGAGCAACGAAATTAAATATAGTAAAAATGAGTTAGATGACATCTGTGAAGAATGTAAAAAAGAGAAAAAAAGTGTTTCTCAAAATTTAATTATGTATGGTTATAAAATCTGTGAGTCTTGTCGATTATCAAAAACTATTTTCCCAATTTAGCTTTGTCCAAAAAATTTTAATATTATGGCTAGAACAATAGCTTGAACTAAAAAGCCTATAACAACAACACCAATAGCTCTCCAAGTACTTTCGTAGTCTAGTGCTTGCCTTACGGCAATAACCATAGCAACTAGCATCCATATGCCAGATCCAATAAATGTTATGCTCATTAATTCTGGGGTAAATCCAAATATTCGAATTAAACCTGGTGCGCTTGAAAATCCGATTGTTCTCAAAAGTTGACCATGATCTGCTTCAGTTTTTGACTCAGGGAAAAGTTTTGTTCCAATAAAGTATATTAAATATGCCCAAAGGTACCAACTAACCAGCGATAATAATGGTGCCAATAAAAAATTTGAAGCTCCAAGTGATATTGCTCCAATGCCTGCTGCAATACTTGAAAGAACAACTACTAACGCAGCTTGAAGAGTGGCTGATTTGTCAGCCTCAACTTCTTCATATAAACTAACATCAAGCTTGCATGCTCTTATTATTCTATTAATAAATACTGAATTCATTTTTTCTCTATACCATATTGTTGCCATTAAAATATATGAAATAACACTATGTCAGCAGTTTTTTTAAATTCCTTTATTTTGTTCTTTATTACTATTGATACCATAGGAAACTTGCCTTTTTTTATTAGTTTAACAGAAGGGGCTCCAATTAAGAAAAAAAATCAGATAGCTGTAAAAAGTATAATTATAGCATTTTTTATAACAATCTTATTTGCTTATCTTGGTAAATATTTACTTGATGCAATCGGTGTTTCTTTAGATTCATTAAAAATTGCTGGTGGTGTTATTCTTATGTTTATAGCAATAGATATACTATTTGAGAAAAGAAAAATAAGACGAGAAAAAAAAGTAGAAGCAGCTCTTGATGAAAAAAACTTTGATGAAGTTATTGTATTCCCAATAGCAATACCCTTTATTGCAGGACCTTCTACATTAGCAACAATTATACTATTGATGGGTAATTACTCTGATTCAATTGAATCACAGATGGTTGTTATTTTTGCATTAATAGTTGCATTAATTGTAAGTTTGTTTTTAATGATTGGAACAAATTTTACAACAAAATATATTCCCCAACAAATTCTACATGCTACATCTAGAGTATTTGCTTTTATTCTAGCTGCGTTAGCAACACAATTTATAATCGACGGTATTAAAGCAAGTTTTAATATTTAATTGCTTATTTTACCTCACGAGTATTTGCGTTAAATGATTCTGTAAACGGAATTGGCACTACTACAGCGTCAACTGGTTTACTAGAATACTTTGCTGGCAAGTGAACTTTATATTTCTTTCCAAAATTGGCAATTGGGAAACCTTTAGCGTTCTTGTGTCCTTCATACGGAACATATCCCATTGCAATATTTTTACCTTTTTCTGGGTGATACCAAGGAGAGGTAATATAACCAACCGGTTTACCTCCTTCGGCATCTGATATTAACCAGAAGTCTGGAGCATATTCTTCAATTGGTTTTCCACCTAATTCCATACCGACAAGTTGAAGTTTGTAAGGTTTGTCTCCATTAGAAATTTGGCTTTTCATTTTTTCTAAAGCCTCTTTCCCAATATAATCAGCTGATTTGTTCCATTCACCTTTTCCAGATAAGGAAACTTGATATCCTAAGTTACACTGAAAAGGATTATGTTCATTATCCATATCTTGACCCCAAGATAATATTCCAGCTTGAATTCTTCTATGGTGAGCAGGAGCAATAACCATTAATTTATGTTTCTTTCCAGCTTTAAGAACTGCATTCCACATATCTTCAGCATATAAAGTTGCATCACGAAGATAAATTTCATAACCAGCTTCACCTGAGAAACCAGATTGTGAAATTACACAACTTCTTCCTCCAACTTTAGCTTCGGCTAAACCATAAAATGGCATGTTGTCTAAATCAACTTGATCTCCAATTAAATCTTTCATTAAAGCTTTTGATTTAGGGCCTTGAATTTGAACTGGACAAGAATCAATTTCATCAATTTCGACATTGAATCTTTTATCTGCATTCACTCCTTGCAAATATAAGCCTATACCTGAATCTGATAAACTAAACCAAAATTCATCTTCTGCTACTCTTAACAAAACAGGATCGTTTAATACTCCACCGTTGTAGTTACAAAGAATAACATAACGTGCTCTCATTGTTGAAATTTTAGTAGCATCACGTGTTATTACATAATCTGTAAATTTTTCAGCATCAGGTCCTTTAACACGTATTTGTCTTTCAACAGCAACGTTCCACATTGTTACGTGTTTTTTAATTGCTTCATATTCAACCATAGCTCCACCTTTTTCAGGTCTCACATAACCTCGAGGATGGTAAATACGGTTATAAATTGTAGCTCTCCAACATCCTGCTTTCATTGATAAATGCCAATAAGGGGATTTTCTTACTCTTGTTGAAATTAACATTTCAACTTTAGTAGAACCACTTTGTCTTAAATTGTAAGGAACGCGTCTATCTGATTGATCTACAGATGTTTCGTGTCTAACTTTACTGTAATCAACTTTTTCAGGTTTAAAAGAAACTGATTTAGTTTTTTTTACTTTTTTAACTTTTTTAACTTTAATTTTTTTAGATTTACTTTTTTTAGATTTTTTCTTTTTTTTAGGCATAGTTGTTCTCCGATAACCATTTGTTTGTTTCATTAAGACCACCAAATGTATAGATATGAAAATTTTGTGTAACGCTTTTAATTTCTTCAATCATATCATCTGGTTTTCTTGGTTTAAATAAATCAATTGCTTTACTTGCATTTGATTTTAAAAAGTTAAGAGAATTTTTTGCTCCAACAATACTGGCAAACTTAAGTAAGCTCGTAATTTTGGCTGGCCCAGCTATCCCTATATGTACTGGTAAAGTTTGTTTAGAAACAAAGTCTATTATTGGAGAAGTTTCCATTAACCACTGAGTAACTATATAATCTGCGTATGGTTTCTTATCTATCATAGCTTTTTCTAAATCTGTGTCGGATATATCAGGGGAACCCTCCGGATGTCCAGCGATTCCTATCTTAAAATCTTCAAATAATCCTGTCTCAAATAGTTGTAGCGAACTGTGAAAATCTCCAACAGGTTGAGCTCCACCCCCTATTACAAGGGCTTGTTTTACGCCAAAATCTTTACACATATTAACGTAGTCTTTGAGTTCATTTTCATTTTTTATTGATCTAGCTGGAAAATGTGGAACAGGGTTTTTACCAAGCTTTACAAGTTCTTTAGCTTTATTAGCTACATCTTTGTATTGATCTCCACTTAAAAGAGTGATGTAAACATCTTTAATATTGGGCAAAGTATTAAGATCAGTCTTAAGTCCTATCTCTAAAGAAAAATTCATAGCCTACGGGATATATCAGCGGACCTAGGTGAATGTCCAGCAATTTCATCTAAAACCTATTGCCTATTTTAACTAAAATGTTAGGTTTTTAATATGACTTCTAAGCTTAATGGTCACAGAAATATATATGACGTTGTAAAAAAAGGAAAATTAGACGTTGTTAATCAACCTATAAGTAAAGCTCACGGTCTTCCTAACGAATGTTATAATAGTAGGGAATACACAAGTATTGAAAGAAAGAAAATATTTGAAGACAAATGGATAGTTGTTGGTGTTGCTAGTTCAATCTCCAAACCTGGAGATGCAAAACCTTTTGATGTACTTGGCATTCCTTTAATTTTATTAAGAACCAAAAACAATAAAATCAAAGTATACCATAATGTGTGTAGCCACAGAGGTTATAAAATTTTACAAAAAGAATGTTCTATTAAAAATATATTAAGATGTCCTTATCATTCTTGGTCTTATAATCTTGAAGGAAAGCTAGTAGCCACTCCTCATTTAGGGGGAATGAATAAACACAATTCTAAAGATTTTGACAAATCTATAAATGGTCTTAAAGAAGTTCGTTCATATGTTTGGCTAGACATGATTATGGTCAATATTTCTAATAACGAAATTCCTTTTGAACAATATATTAAACCTTTACAGGATCGTTGGTCTAAGTTTTGGCCAAAAAAAGATCAGAAACTAATTCAACATTCAAAAGATTTAGGTTATTTTAAATTGACAGCAAAATGCAATTGGAAGTTTGCAATAGAAAATTACTGTGAAAGTTATCATCTTCCATGGGTTCACCCTGGATTAAATTCTTACTCCAAAATTAGTGATCATTATCACATTGAAGGTTTGCCTAATAAATTTGCTGGACAAGGTACCATTGTATATAACCCAAGATTTAAAGGTAAACTTAAATTTCCGTGCTTTCCTAATTGGCCTAAAGATAAATTAAATATTGCTGAATATGTTGCTCTGTTTCCAAATGTAATGCTAGGAATTCATAAAGATCACTATTATGCTTATTGGCTGGAACCAGTTAGTCATGAATTAACTATTGAGCATATGGAAATTTATTATGTAGGAAATATAGGAGCAAATTCAAAAAAATTTAAAAATCTTAGAAAACAAAATTTTAAACTTTGGCATAGTGTACAAACTGAAGATGTTGGTATTATTGAAGGAATGCAAGAAGGAAGAAATTCTCCTTCTTATAATGGTGGTAATTTTTCTCCAGTTATGGATAATCCAACTCATCATTTTCATAAATGGATAGCAAAGAATTTAGTTTAATATGAATAATAGATTAGAGGCTATTGTTGATCTTCATAAATATCCAATTCAGGATCTAAATTCCTCATTAATAAAAGAAGTAATCCAAAAATGTAAAAAAGATTTAAACCAGTTTAGTTGCGCAACTATTCCTGATTTTATTTTACCTAAATCTTTAAAAATCATGCACTCAGAGTTAGAAAAACAACTCGATGAAGTTTATATGTCAAAACAAAGTATCAATGCTTATTTATATTCTAAAAATGATCCTTCCCTACCTAAAGAACACCCAAAACGAATATTTATGGATCGTTATAACGGTTATTTAAATTCAGAAGTCTTTGATAAAGATTCAGAAATGAAATTTCTTTATGAACAAGATGAACTTTTAAAGTTTGTTTCTGCTTGTCTTGGAGTGTCACCAATCTACAGATGGGCTGATCCTTTAGCTTGTCATGCTTACAATGTTATGAATCCTGAAGGAATTCTTCCTTGGCACTTTGATAGTTGTGAATTTACTTTAAGTTTTATGATACAAAAGCCAGAAAACGGTGGAATATTTGAGTACTGCCCTAATATACGTGAACCAGGAAATGAAAATTTAGAAGAGGTTAAAAAAGTACTTAATGGAAATCGTAAAGGAGTTCGTCAATTAAAGTTAGAGCCAGGTGATTTACAAATATTTAAAGGGCGTTTTACACTTCATCGTGTTACAAAAATAGAAGGAAGCCGCGCAAGATATCTTTGTATACCAGCTTATGTTCTGGATCCTTGGAGAGTAAATACTCCTGAACATTCAAAAGCTATATATGGAAAAGTATTACCCATTCATATTGAAAGAAATAAGCTTAGATCGGATGGTTTAGCTGATTAAGAAAAATATTAATGAAGCTGAATGGAAAGTAAGAGTTGATCTTGCTGCCATGTTTAGACTAACTCACATGATGGGTTGGGATGATACTGTTTGGAATCATATAACTGCTAGAACACCTGGAACAGATCATACTTTTTTCATGCATGAATTTGGGCTTGTTTATGAAGAAATAAAAGCTTCAAATTTAATTAAAGTAGATGAAAATGGCAAAGTTTTAGAAGGACCAGAAAATGTAAATACAGCAGGTTTCATAATTCATAGCGCAGTTCACTTAAATCATCCAAAAAATAAATTTGTTTTTCATGCCCATCCGCCAAAAGCATTAGCTGCAACATTATTAAAAGATGGAATTCCATATTTAGTTCAGGACTCAGCAATGCTTTATGGAAAAGTGGGTTATCATAACTGGGAAGGTGTGTCGGTAGATAAAGATGAAAGATTTAGAATAGCGGAAAATCTTGGAGAAAATAAAGTTTTAATTATGAGAAATCATGGGCTTTTAACTGTTGGAGAAACAGCGGGAGAGTCATTCATGAATATGTATTATGCCATAAGAATGTGCGAAGTTGCGGTGCAAGCTCAAGGTTCAAATTTAAAATTAAAAACACCAGAAAAATCTTTATGGGAAAAAACTGTAAAGGCATATGATGCTTTTGCTCCAGGACCAAATGAATGGCCGGCTTTGCTCAGGAGATGCGATGCTATAGATCCATCATATAAGGAATAATTATGTCGAGTAGTATAAATAAAGTAACTGTTATAGGAACTGGGGTTATTGGTGCTGGGTGGATTATTAGATGCTTAGCTCATAATAAAAAAGTTGTTGCATTTGACAAAGATCTAAAATTAAAAAAAAAACTAGTTGCTGAGATAAAACGTACTTGGCCTTATGTAAAAAAATTATTCAATAAAAAAACACTTAATTTAAAAAACTTCAAATATGTTACTTCAATAGAAGAAGCTTTGAAAGAAGCTGACTTTATACAGGAGTGTGCAACTGAAAATTATAAAATAAAAACTAAAATAATGAGTATTATTGGAAAGTACTCAAAACCTAATGCTATAATTTCATCAAGTTCATCTGGACTGCTTCCAACAAGAATATATTCTAAATGTAAAAATCCAGCGCGAGCTATGATTGGGCACCCTTTTAATCCTGTTTATATGTGTCCAGGAGTAGAAATTGTCCCCGGTAAAAAAACTAAAAAAAAATTCCTAAATAGAGCTAATAAATTTTATAAATCAATATCGATGAATCCAATCATGGTTAAAAAAGAACTGCCAGGATATCTGGCTGATAGACTTCAAGAAGCTCTATGGAGAGAAGCCCTACACATAGTTAATGAAGGTTACGCATCAACTAAAGATTTAGATAGAGCCATTGAGGATGGTCCTGGATTAAGATGGTCATTAATGGGAGTTTTTTTAACTTATCATTTAGCTGGTGGTAAAGGTGGGATGAAGCACATGTTAGAACAATTTGGACCTGCTCTAAAATTACCATGGACAAAACTTAAGGCTCCCACGCTTTCTAAAAAATTATCATCTAGAGTGATTGCTGGTACCAATCAACAAGCAAAAGGGAAATCAGTAGCAATGATATCTAATATAAGAGATGAATATTTAGTTGATCTTCAAAAGCTTAGGAAAAAGTACGAAAATAAAATAAGAAAATAAATATGACTGCAGTAAATAATCTAAGCGATATTGTAAATAACGGTCTTTGTATTGGTTGTGGTGTTTGTCAAAGTATTGCTGGTGAGGATAAAATTGAAGTAATGATGTCTCCCAAAGGTAGACTTGAACCAAAAGAAATTAATAAAATTAGCCCTGATATTTTTAAAAAAATAAAAAGTATTTGCCCCGGTACAATAGTGGAAGGTTTGCCTAAAGAAGTTGTTCATGAAGATTCTAAGCACGATCAAATTTGGGGTTATTATTTATCTTTAAATTATACCTGGTCCACTAATGATAAAATTAGATTCCAAAGTTCAACAGGTGGTTTGTTAAATGGTTTATCTATTTACTTGCTTGAAACTAAAAAAATTAAATTTATTCTGCATACTGTTGCAGATCCAAAAAAACCCATGCGTAGCATTCCAAAATTTAGTTACTCTAAGGAAGAAATAGTTAATTGTGAAAGTGGCTCAAGATATGGTCCGGCTTCATCATTAGATGCTTTTCATAAAGCTCTTGATTTAAATGAACCTTTTGCTTTCGTTGGCAAACCTTGTGATATTAGCGCTATCAGACAACTATCAAAAATAGATTCTAGAGTTAATAATCTCTGTAAATATTTATTAACTTTAGTATGTGGAGGAATTCCAGAATTTACAAAGTCACAAGATTTTATTGAGAGTTTTAAAGTAAAAGAAAATGAATTATCTACATTTAGGTATAGAGGCTACGGAAATCCTGGAAAAATGTATATCAAAACAAAAGATGGTCGTGAGTATGAGCAAGCTTACAATGATTTTTGGGGAGAAGAGTCTACTTGGCGAGTTCTTTTTAGATGTAAAATATGTCCTGATGCAATTGGAGAAAGTGCAGACATAGCTGCTTTAGATACTTGGAAAGGTGGCTCGCCTAAGGGTGAAGATGAAGGTTTTAACGCTGTAATAACTAGAACAAAAAAAGGTTTAGATTTAATAAATGAAGCAACTAAAGCTGGTTACATACATGTTGGAGATAAATTAAACATTGATGACATTAATGATTTTCAACCTCATCAGGTAAATAAAAAAAAAGCAGTCTATGCTAGACACCAAGGAATGATAAAAAATGGTTCACCTACTATAGATACTAATGGTCTTAGAATTAAAGAACTTTCTAAATTAAATAGTAAAGATTTTAATGAAAAAGAAGAGTATGGTGCAAAGAGTAGAATAAAAAAAAATAATATATGAACAATAAGTCAATTCTAATTTTAGCAATGATATTTAACTTCCATAAAAATTGGAATTGCTCTCTCTTCGTTAAAGCTATCTATAGCACCGATCAATAAAAAAACCTTTTTATTTTTTAGGCATTATTTAAAAATTAAAAAGGAGTTTTTATGAATAAGAAAGAATTATTTTACAAAGCAATTATTTGGCAAATTATAGGTTTGTCATGGATTTCAATACTATCTTATATATGGTTTGGTAGTTGGTTGAGATCGTTATCTTTTAGTATAGTATTGCTGATTGTAAGTATTTTTGTTTATATTTTATATGAACTGGCTTGGAATAAAATTATTAAAAATAAAAGATAAAATTAGTTAGTCCTTCCAGCCACCAACTGCTTTGACTTCTAAGAATTCTTCTATGCCGATAGCACCAGCTTCACGACCGATCCCAGAATGTTTATAGCCTCCAAATGGAGCGTCAACTGCTATACCTGCGCCGTTAACATCAACCATTCCTGATCTTAATTTTCTTGCAACTCTATTTGCTTTTTTCTGATCTTGAGTTTGAATATAATTTGTAAGACCATAAGGGGTATCATTTGCAATTTTAATTGCCTCTTCCTCTGTTTCAAAAGGAATAATTGATAGGACCGGTCCAAATATTTCTGTTCTAGCTATTTCCATTTGATTGTTAACATCTGCAAAAGCTGTGGGCTTAACAAAATAACCTTTTTCTAAACCTTCTGGTTTTCCAACTCCTCCCGCAACTAATTTTGCTCCTTCGTCTATTCCCTTTTGGATTAATGTTTGAATTTTATTAAACTGAGTTTCAGAAATTACCGGACCGATATGATCACCTTCTTTTTCTGGTAAATCAACTTTTGTTTTATTGGCATAATTCTTTACTCTTTCAACAGCTTCATTATACATTGATTTTTCAACCAACATTCTTGTAGGTGCATTACATGATTGTCCGGAGTTTCTAAAACATCTTAATGCCCCCCTTTCAACAGCTTCAGGATCTGCATCTTTAAAAATTATATTTGCTCCTTTTCCGCCTAGTTCTAAACTTATCCTTTTAAAATCTTTTGCTGCATTTTGAGAAATTAAAGATCCTGCTCTAGTCGAGCCAGTAAATGAAATCATATTTACATCTGGGTGGCTTGTTAAAGCATCGCCAGTTGTAGCACCATCGCCATTAACTAAATTAAATACACCCGCTGGAAATTTTACTTCGTCAATCATTTCAGCAAGTATCATTGATGATAAAGGTGCTAATTCAGATGGCTTAAGAATCATTGTGCATCCAGCAGCAAGTGCTGGTATTACTTTAAGACAAACTTGATTCATTGGCCAGTTCCATGGAGTAATAAGTGCGCAAACTCCTTTGGGTTCATAAATAATTTTCTGATCTTTAGCATGATCGCCAAGAGTTTTTTCGAAATTAAATTCTTTTAAGTATTTAATAAATGATTTTATATGGCTCGCTCCTGCGCTTGCTTGCATTTTTGTTGAAAAATCTTTTGGAGCTCCCATTTCTAAAGTAATAGCTTCAGCAACGTCAGTCCATCTTTTTTTATAAACGACATAAAGTTTTTCTAACAACTCTACTCTTTGGTCTTTCGTTGTAAATGACCACGATTCAAATGCATTTTTTGCTGCAATAACTGCAGCATTAACATCGTCTTTACCTCCCAAAGATATGACTGCACATTCTTTTTCTGTTGCAGGATCTATTACTTTAATTTCTTCGGAATTTTTTGGAGAAGCCCATTTGCCTTTAATATAAAAAAGTTTTTTATCTATCATGCAAGCAAAATATCTTATCTTTTAACTTTTGCAAATAAATTAGTTAATTCATAAACTATTGTTGCGGCAGCCAAAGAAGTTACTTCAGCATGATCATATGCGGGGGCAACTTCTACGACGTCTGCTGAAATTAGGTTTAAACCTGATAAACCTCTTAGAACATTAACCATTTCTCTAGTTGTCATCCCAGCTATTTCTGGTGTACCTGTTCCAGGTGCAAAAGCAGGATCCAAAACATCTATATCTATTGAAAGATAAAGTGGGTTATTACCAACTCTTTTTTTTATTCTTTCAGCTATTTTATCAGTTCCTTGTGTTTGAAATTCATCGCAATGAATAATTTTAAAACCAAAACTTTCATCATTTTTTATATCATCTCTACTATAAAGTGGGCCTCTAATCCCTACATGCATCGAAGCATCGTCCAAAAATAAATTTTCTTCTCTTGCTCTTCTAAAGGGTGTTCCATGAGTATATGGAGCTCCAAAATATGTATCCCATGTATCCAAATGAGCATCAAAATGTACTAACGCTACTGGCCCGTTATTAATTTTATTAATAGCTCTCAATAGCGGAAATGCAATTGTATGATCTCCACCTAAGCTTATTATACCACCAACTTTATTTAATAGTTCTAAAGCACCTTCTTCTATTTGTTTTATTGCTTCATTAATATTAAAAGGATTACAGGTTATGTCGCCAGCGTCAGCTACTTGTTGAACTTTAAAAGGCTCGACATCATAATTTGGATGGTAGTTTGTTCTAAGATGCCTTGAAGCTTGTCTAATACTTTGAGGACCAAATCTAGCGCCTGGTCTATAGCTAGTGCCCGCATCAAAAGGAATTCCAACAATTGCAACATCGCAAGTTTCAACATCTCTTATTTCAGGAAGTCTAGCAAATGTAGATGGGCCAGCAAATCTAGGTACTTTTGTGCCGCTAACTGGCTGAATTGGGTTTTTTGTTTTATTCTTCTTTTTCATTATTGAATAAAGCCTATCATAACTCGATAGAACAAGAAAAATTAATCATTTCTTATTTTTAAAATTAAGTTATAAGAGCTCCAGATAATGAAAACAAACATAAGAAACATAGCAATAGTTGCCCACGTGGATCATGGCAAAACCACTTTGATTGACTCTATTATGAAACAAAGTGGATTATGGCGTGACAATCAACAGATTGAAGAAAGAGTTATGGATAGTGGTGATTTAGAAAAAGAACGTGGAATAACTATTCTTGCAAAACCAGCTTCTATAAAATGGAAAGAAACTAGAATTAATATTATTGATACACCTGGACACTCAGATTTTTCAAGTGAAGTTGAGAGAGTTCTTGATATGGCAGATGGTGTTATACTTTTAACTGATGCAGCTGAAGGATGTCTTCCTGGAACAAGTTTTGTAATGAAAAAAGCTTTAGCGCAAGGTTTAAGACCTATAGTAATAATTAATAAAATTGATAGAAAAGATGCTAGGCCAAAAGAAGTTATTGATGAAGTTTTTGATTTATTTGTTGCGCTAGGAGCAACCGATGAACAACTTGATTTTCCAATTCTATATGCATCAGGACGTGATGGATGGTCAGCAAAGGAATTGGATGAACCAAAAGAAAATTTACACTCTTTATTAAACCTAATATTAGAGCATGTGCCTGAACCAAAAGTAGAAATGGATAAACCTTTTGCTATGCTTTCCACTCTTTTGTATGCGGATAGTTTTTTAGGCAGATGTTTGGTGGGACGTGTTGGACAAGGAACAGCAATTATAAATCAAAATGTAAAAGCAATTAATTTAGATGGTAAAAAAGTTGATTCTGGTAGATTGACGAAACTTTTAAGATTTGAAGGAACTAAAAAAGTTCCAGTAGAAAAAATTATGGCAGGAGATATTGTAATAATTGCGGGACTAAGTAAAGCAACTGTTTCGGACACAATTTGTGATCTCGCGGTTGAAAAACCTTTGCCAAGTACACCAATAGATCCTCCAACAATGTCGATTACAATAAGTGTAAATTCTTCACCTCTTGCTGGTAAAGATGGAACAAAATTAACTTCTACGCAAATTCGTAGTCGATTGCTTGCAGAAGATGAAAATAATGTAGGGATAAGTTTTTCTGAAAATGAAAATAAAGATTCTTTTGAGATTAGTGGAAGAGGTGAATTACAATTGGGTGTATTAGTAGAAACGATGAGGAGAGAAGGTTTCGAGCTTACCGTTTCACGCCCTCGTGTTATTTTTAAAACTGATGAAAATGGAAATAAAACTGAGCCAGTAGAAGAAGTAACAATAGATTTAGATGCTGAATATTCTTCAAAAATTATAGATAATATGAATAAACGTAAAGCTGAAATGATAAATATGATTGATGCTGGAGCTGGTAAAACTCGTTTAATTTTTCATGCTCCGACAAGAGGTTTGATTGGATATCAATCAAGATTCATGACGCAAACACGTGGTACTGGCGTTATGAATAGAACTTTTCATTCTTATGGAACATTTAAATCAGGAATTACAGGTAGAATAAACGGAGCTTTAATATCTATGGAAACAGGTGCGGCTGTAGCATTTGCAATATTCAATTTACAAGAAAGAGGAGAAATGTTTATAGGTCATAACACTGAAATTTACAAAGGAATGATCTGTGGGGAACATAAGAAAGATAATGATTTAGAAGTAAATTTTTTAAAAGGAAAAAAATTAACTAATATGAGAACACAAGGAACAGATGAAAATGTAGTTTTAACACCCCCTAGGCACATGAGTCTCGAAGAAAAAATGTCTTATATTAATGATGATGAGGTTTTGGAAGTGACACCTAAACACTTAAGGTTGCGAAAAAAATACCTAGACCCACATGAGAGAAAAAGAATGTCCAAAACTAACTCTCCAAATCCTCAAAAATAATTTTTTATAATTAATTGGTGCGGCTAGAGAGACTCGAACTCTCACTGGGAATCCCCACTTGGCCCTCAACCAAGCCTGTCTACCAATTCCAGCATAGCCGCATATGCGTCAGAATAAATTAATGACAATGTATCTTCAAGTTGATACATTTTAAATATGGACTTGAACACACAAATTAAAATATCAACTGATCCTATTTTTAATAAAGTATCAAAAGTAATTCCTGAAATTGAATGGAAAATTCACGCTCCCCTAATCCACAAAATTAATAAATTAAAAAAAGAAAAAAATGCTGTCATTCTTGCCCATAATTATCAAACTCCTGAAATATATCATGGTATAGCAGATTTTGCTGCGGACTCCCTTGCTCTTGCTATTGAGGCCTCTAAAACTTCAGCTGATATAATTATAATGTGTGGGGTGCATTTTATGGCAGAAACTGCAAAATTGATGAGTCCCAATAAAAAGGTTCTGCTACCAGATATGGATGCAGGATGCTCATTGTCATCCTCTATTACAGGTGAAGATGTTAGGTTATTGAAGAAAAAGTATCCAGGCGTTCCTGTTGTTTCATATGTTAATACTTCTGCTGATGTTAAGGCTGAAACTGACGTTTGTTGTACTTCAGCAAATGCAATCAAAGTTGTTGAATCTCTGGGGGTTAAAAAAGTTATTTTTTTACCAGATGAATATTTAGCAAAATACGTTGCATCAAATACTAAAGTAGAAATTATTTCATGGAAAGGAACGTGTATTGTCCATGAAAAATTTACTGCAAAAGAAATAAATGAGATAAAAAAATTAAATCCTGGTATAGTTGTTATTGCTCACCCAGAATGTCCTCCAGATGTAATTAAAGCATCAGATTTTGCTGGATCAACTACTGGCATGAGTGAATATGTTAAAAAAAATCAACCAAAACAAGTCATGATGGTTACAGAGTGTTCAATGAGCGACAATGTTCAGGTGGAAAATCCAAAAGTAGATTTTATAAAACCTTGTAACTTATGCCCTTACATGAAAAAAATTACATTACCAAAAATATTGGACTGTTTAGAAAATGAGACTAATGAAATTATAATTCCAGAGAATTTATTAGAAAAAGCAAAATTGTCTGTTGAAAAAATGACTTTCATTGGTCGTTAATCATCAAACGTGATAAATATAGTAAAAGAAGCAATGAAGGAAGACCTTAAACCTTCAGGAGATGTTACAACTAGACTCATTACAAAAAATAAAACAATTAAAGCTAAAATTATTGCAGAGCAAAACTGCATTATTGGTGGTTTAAAACTAGCAAAAGAATCTTTTAAATACTCGGATAAAAAAATAATATTTAAATCAACAACCAGAGATGGGGAAAAAATAAATAAAGGAAAGGTTGTTGCGTTAGTATATGGAAAAGCTAAATCAGTTTTAAAAAGTGAAAGAGTTGCTCTTAATTTTTTAAGTTTAATTTCAGGTGTGGCTACAATAACAAACAAATTTGTTAATGAAATAAAAAGTAATAATTGTAAAATATGCTGTACAAGAAAAACTATTCCAAATTTGAGATTAATACAAAAATATGGAGTTAAATTAGGAGGAGGTTTTAACCATAGATTTAACCTCAGTGATGAAATTTTAATAAAGGATAACCATATTTCAATAGAGGGAAATATTTATAAATTAGTAAAAAAAGCTATTAAAAATAAAAAAGGGAAAAAAATTACCGTAGAAGTAGATAATATAAGTCAGCTTAAAAAAATAATTGGCCTTAAATTTGATAGGGTTTTATTTGATAATATGAGCATTGGAAATCTTAAAAAAGGAATAAAATTATCAAGTAAACTTTACGAAACTGAAGCTTCTGGAGGAGTTAATCTTAAAAATGTTAGAAAAATATCATTGACTGGAGTAAAAAGAATATCAATAGGTCAAATTACACATAGCGCTCCATCTATTAGTTTTAAGATAGAAGTTTAGATTTTAAAAGTTTTCTATGTTTTGTAATTCTTCCTTTAACTCTTTTTCTCCACATAATAAAACTTTTTCTTTTAAGGTTTCTTCTCATAATTATAATGACTTCCTTTTCGCTAAATCCTGTTTTTTTTTTAATTTCTTCAAATGAAATTTTATCTGACCAAGCCATTCCTAGGATATCGTATTCTAACATTATAAATTATTTTTTTTTCTTTAAATAAGCTTGTGCTGCTGCCAATCGCGCAATTGGAACTCTATAAGGAGAGCAAGAGACATAATTTAGTTTAGCTTTTTCGCAAAATTCAATGCTTTCTGGATCTCCGCCATGTTCACCGCAAATACCAAGTTTCAGAGATTTTTTTTGCATCCTTCCTCTTTCAGTGGCAATTTTTATTAATTCCCCAACTCCCTTTTCATCAATACTAACAAAAGGATCTTTATTAAAAATCTTATTTTCTACATAGTCATTTAGAAATTTACCTGAATCATCTCTGCTAATGCCGTAAGTTGTTTGTGTTAAATCATTAGTACCGAAGCTAAAAAAGTCTGCATGCTTTGCTATATCCTTAGCTCTTAATGCAGCTCTAGGTAATTCTATCATTGATCCAACATAATATTTAATTTTTATTGAATGTATTTTTTGAATTTTTTCTGCTGTCTTATCCACTAAACTTCTGAGTATTCTTATTTCAGCAGCTGTAGAGACAAGAGGGATCATAATTTCAGGTATTACTAATTTCATTTTTTTCTTTTTGCACTCAGCTAAAGCCTCAAAAATTGCTTGGCATTGCATCTCATATATTTCAGGAAAAGATATGCCTAATCTACACCCTCTGTGACCTAACATTGGGTTTTGCTCGTGAAGTTCAATAATTCTATTTTTTACATCTTTATGTGAAATATTTAGTGCTTTAACTATATCATCAATATCTTTGTCAGTTTTTGGTAGAAATTCATGTAGCGGAGGATCTAAAAGTCTAATGGTTACCGGCAATCCATTCATGATTTTAAAAATTTTAAAAAAATCACTTTTTTGGTAAGGAAGTAGTTTTGCTAAAGCTATTTTTCTGTCATTTAGCGTCTTTGAAAGTATCATTTCTCTAACTGAAATAATTCTTTTATCATCAAAAAACATATGTTCTGTTCTACATAAACCAATGCCTTCAGCGCCAAAAGATCTAGCAATTTTTGTGTCTGCGGGCGTTTCTGAGTTTGTTCTTACTTTAAGTTTTCTAAAATTATCCGCCCAAGACATTAATTTTAAAAAATCATTAGATAAATCTGGATTAACTGTTGGCACTTTGCCAAGCATTATTTTTCCACTACCTCCATCTAAAGTAATTATATCTCCTTCATTTACTTTAACTTCCCCAGATAAAAAATATTTATTTTCATAGTCTATTTTAATTTCACTAGAACCTGAAACACAAGGTTTACCCATTCCTCTAGCAACAACAGCTGCGTGACTTGTCATTCCGCCTCTCGCGGTAAGGATTCCGTTTGCTGCATGCATTCCATTAATATCTTCTGGTGAGGTTTCGATTCTAACTAAAATTGTGTCTTGCATTTGTTCTTTTAACTTCTCTGCTTCATCCGCGGAAAAAGTAACCTTGCCACTAGCAGCTCCTGGTGAAGCAGGCAAGCCAGAGGCAATTATTTTTTTTTCCACCTTTTCATCTAAAGTTGGATGTAAAAGATTGTCTAACATGTTTGGGTTTACTCTTAGCACAGCCTCTTTATTTGTAATTAATTTTTCTTTTACCATATCAACTGCAATTTTAATCGAAGCCTTGGCTGTTCTTTTTCCAGATCGAGTTTGAAGCATCCATAATTTATTATTTTCAACTGTGAATTCTATGTCTTGCATGTCTTTATATTTGTTTTCTAATAGTTTAAAAAATTTTATTAGTTGATTAAAAATTTTTGGCATTACTTTTTTTAAATTAATTAAATTTTTAGGTGTTCTTGTTCCAGCAACTACATCCTCGCCTTGTGCGTTTATAAGGTATTCTCCAAACAATTCTTTTTTTCCTGATGATGGATTTCTTGTAAAGGCTACGCCTGTAGCACAATCATTTCCCATATTTCCAAATACCATTGCTTGAACGTTTACTGCAGTACCCCAATGATCTGGAATGTAATTTATTTTTCTGTAGGTTTTTGCCCTTTTGCTATTCCAAGATAAAAAAACAGCATTTATTGCGCCCCACAATTGCTCATTAACATCTTGTGGGAAGTTTTTTTTTGTTTTTTCCTTTACTAAATCTTTAAAATTTTTTATTAATCCGTCCCAATCATTTTCTTCTAATTCTGTATCTTGTATTACACCTTTAGTAAGTTTGTAATTATCAATTAAATCTTCAAATAGATGAGATTGAATACCAAGAACGACGCTGCTGTACATTTGAATAAATCGTCTATAACTATCTTTTGCAAATCTTCCATTGGAAGTTTTATTTTTTAAAGCAATTACTGTTTTATCATTTAATCCTAAATTTAGAACTGTATCCATCATTCCAGGCATTGAAACTTTTGATCCTGATCTAACTGAAACTAATAATGGATTAATTAAATCACCAAATTTCTTTTTAGTTATATTTTCAACAATCTTTATTTCTTTTTTTGTTAACTTAATTACTTCCTTTGGTATTTTTTTATTATTTTTATAGAAATAGTCACATACTTTAGTTGATATTGTAAAACCAGGAGGCACAGGTAATTTTAATTTAGCCATTTGTGCTAGGTTTGCTCCTTTCCCCCCAAGAATATCCTTCGAATTTAAGGTATTTTTTATGCCATGATTGCTGAATCTAAAAATTAGTTTTTTCAATTAAACACCTTCTATTTTCGAAAAATTAATAAAGTTATTATAAGTATTACAAAACATTTTTATTAGAACTAAACGATTTTTTTTTATATCTAAATTTTCATCATTTACAATTACATTATCAAAAAAATTATCTGTTGCTGGTTTAGCTCCAGCTAACATTTTTAACGTATCTTCATAATTTTCTACCTTTATGTTGGCAGAAAAGTAATTGCGGATTTCCTTAATTTTATCAAATAATATTCTTTCTTCATCTTTTTTAAAAAGCAAAGTTTCTGGTTGCTCCATAATCTCAAATTTCTTATCCTTTATTTCGTGATAAAGAATATTTGAAGCTCTTTTATAGATTATAATTATATTTTTGCAGATTTCTCTTGAGATATTTTTATTAATTATTTTACATTTTTTATAAATAGACAAAAAGTTGTAATTTGTTCTTGTATCATCAATAGCATCAATTATGTCACCTCTTATCTTTTTTTCTTTTAAAATATTTTTAAACCTTTCTTTAAGAAAAAATAAAACTTCTTTAGTGGTAGATGTGTTTGTAAACCTTACATTCTGTTCTTCGTAAAGAATTATAGAATAATTAATTAAATCTTTTAATTGAAAATTTAAATTGTTTTCAATTATTATTCTTAATAATCCTATGGCTGTTCTTCTTAATGCAAATGGGTCTTTAGAACTTGTGGGTTTTTCGTTTATACCAAAAAAACCAACCAAGGTATCAATTTTATCAATCATCGACACAGCTATACTGACTGGTTTTTTTGGAACCTCACTATTAATACCTGTTGGCAGATAATGATCACCAATAGCACTTGATATATCTAGATCAAATCCTTGTTCATTTGCAAAATATTTTCCCATAACACCTTGCAACTCAGGAAATTCACCAACCAAATCAGAAGTTAAGTCAGATTTACATATTGAAGAGGCAATTTCTATTTTTTCTTTATTGCAATTTAATTGATCTGATACTGGGCTTGCAAATTTTTTCATTCTTTGGGTCTTGTCATAAAGTGTTCCCAAACGATTAAAAAAAGATAAATTTTTTAATTTTCCTATTTCTTTAACTAGTCCTTGTGTTTTATTTTTGTCCCAAAAAAATTTAGCATCAGATAATCTTGCTTCAATTACTCTTTGATTTCCAGTTTTAACATATCCCTTTTTATCATGTAAATTTGAAACTAACAGAAATAGATTTGTTAAATTCTCTTTCTTATCAAAAAGGGGAAAATATTTTTGGTGATGCTGCATTGTAACAATTAAAATTTCTTGAGGTATTTTTAAATAAATATCATTAAATTTGCAAACAATTACATTTGGTTTTTCAACTAAATTTACCACTTCTTCAACCAATTTTTCATTAAAGCTATTCTTTAAATTTTTTGTCATACAAATATTGTTCATTTTTTTTATTATTATATTTTTTCTTTCCTCCTGATCTAAAATAATATTTTGTTGTTTTAAAAGCTGATCGTATGATGCAAAATTTTTTATTTTTTTTGTTATATCTTTTTTTTCTCCTTCTATTAAAGTTATGTTGTTGCTTGTAATATGAAAGAATTTGAAACTTATAACTTTATGATTAAAAACTGCTGCAATTGATTTAAGTGGCCTTCCCCAATTTAATTCGTATGTTGACCATTTCATGGATTTTTTCCAAGAGTAACTCTGAAGAGATTCGGGTATAATTATTTGTAGCTCTTCTAAAATATCAATTATTTTTGGTTTAATTTCTGCAAAGTAAAAAATTCCTTTTTCAATTTTTTTTTTATACACATCTTTCTGGTTTAATTTATTTGATTTTATAAAACCATCTAATGCAGCTTGGGGTGCTTCAATTTTAGGTCCTTTTATAATTTTCTTTTTTTCCTTAATTTTTTTAGGTAAACCATCTATAATAAAAACTAATCTTTTTGGTAAAGAAAAGGATTTGCTTGATAAAAAATTTATTTCTCTTTTTTTTAAATTTTCTTCAATTATATTTTTAATTTTTTCCCTAGCATCAATCTGCAGTTTTGAAGGAATTTCTTCACTAAGTAGCTCTATAAACAATTCTGCCATTAGTTATTTTTGACTTTCTAACCAAATTTTGCCTGATCCTTTAGCCAATTCTCTTATTTTAGAAATGTATTCTGTTCGTTGAGCAACACCTATTACTCCTCTTGCGTCCAGAAGGTTAAAAATATGACTAGCTTTTAGACATTGGTCGTAAGCTGGTAATGAAAGTTTTTTTTCTAGTAAAGATTTGCACTCTAACTCTGCAAATTCAAAATTCTTTAAGAGATATTCTGTGTTTGCAAATTCAAAATTATATGCTGAATATTCTTTTTCTGCTTGATAAAATACATCTTTATATTTTATTCCTCCGTTGTTCCAAATAAGATCAAAAACATTATTTTTTTCTTGGGTGAACATGCATATTCTTTCTAATCCATATGTAAGTTCTACAGAAATGGGCTTACATTCTATTCCAGCCATCTGTTGAAAATAAGTAAACTGAGTTATTTCCATTCCATCACACCAAACTTCCCAGCCACGTCCTGCCGCTCCTAGTGTAGGACTTTCCCAATCATCTTCTACAAATCGGATATCATGTTCTTGATGATTTATTCCTATTGTTGATAAACTTTTTAAAAATACTTTCTTTATATTGTCGGGAGAAGGCTTGATTATAACCTGAAACTGATAATAGTGTTGTAAACGATTTGGGTTTTTTCCATATCTTCCGTCAGTTGGTCTTCTGGATGGTTGTACATAGGCTGCCATCCAAGGTTTTGGTCCCAATGAACGCAAAGTAGTTGCTGGATGAAAAGTTCCTGCTCCAACCTCTATATCATAAGGCTGAAGTATTACACATCCATAGTTCCCCCAAAATTTTTGTAAATTTAATATTGTTTCTTGGAAATTTACCGCTGTTGGTTTACCTTTTTTCTTTTTTAGACTTTTTTTTTTAGGCATTTACAGGCCAAATTTTTGCCATTGGGCTCTTTCTTCTAAAATATTTGCAATATTTTCAACTTGATTATAAAGCGAAGATGACAATTTTTTAGCTATGAAACCTTTCGGTTTCTCAAGCTTTTTAATCTCAACATCTTCACCAAACTTTTCTCTTAGAACATTTTCAGCGTTTCCAATCCCATCTATTAAGCCTAATTTTAAAGAAGCAGACCCAGACCAAAACTCTCCTGTAAAAGTGTTATTTTTTTCGGCATCTATAAGTTTTGTACCTCTGCTAGTTTTAACAACATGGATAAAGTCAGAATGCAACTCTAATTGTATTTTTTTTATTCTTTGAATATCTTCTTCTTTTTCTTCTTTAAAAGGATCAAGAGAGCTTTTATTTTTTCCTGCTGTATAAACTCTTCTTTCTATACCAAGTTTTTTAATAGCATCTTGAAAACCAAAAGAAGCTGAAATTACTCCTATTGATCCTACAATAGAGCTTGAATTTGCATAAATCTCATTTCCTGCGCATGCTATGAGATACCCACCCGAAGCAGCTACATCTTCGGCAAAAACAATAACTTTTTTATTTTTATTTTTAGCTAGCTTTTTTATATAACTATAAATTAAATGAGACTGAACCGGTGATCCTCCTGGTGAATTTATAGATATTGCAATTGCTACGGCTTTTTTAATTGAAAATGCTTTATCAATAATTTCTTGTTGACCAACAAAATTTATACCTTGTGTAAATCTTCCAACCGATCCAATAACTCCTGATAACCTAATATGAGGTATTATTTTTTTTTTTTTTAAAATTTTAAAAATTGAAAACATGTGATGATATATATTCTAATTATCATAGTTTTTAGATTCTTTTAAATTTTAAGTAAAGTTATAAAGCTACCTTAGGTTGTATTTTTGAGGTGCGTCACTTGTAAATTAAAAAAGTTTTTTTTAACATAAAAATAAAGCTATAATTATTGATATGGGGACAGTAATACCTTTAAAAAAAGAAATAAATAATTCTTATTTTGAGCTCAAAAATCTTGTCGGGGATAAACTGAATGATGTTAGTCAGATAATTAAATATAAACTGAAAAGTGAAATAAACTTAATACATAAGATGACAAATCACCACTTAAACTCAGGTGGAAAAAGAATCAGGCCACTTTTAACTTTGGCTGCAGCAAAATTGTGCGGGTATAAAGATGGAAAAAGGGATGTTAATTTAGCTGCATGTATTGAACTGATTCACAGCGCAACTCTTCTGCACGACGACGTAATTGATAAAAGTGATCTTAGAAGAGGAATTAAAACTACAAATTCAATTTGGGGAAATCAATCTTCTATTCTGATGGGAGATTATCTTTTTAGTAGATGCTTTGAGTTAATGGTCGAAGATGATTCTTCTGAAGTATTAAAATTACTGTCATCTACATCTTCAATAATTGCGCAAGGTGAAGTTTTGCAATTAGAAAATAAAGGAGAAATAGATATGCTAGAAGAAACTTATTTTAATATTATAAATATGAAAACGGCGGCATTATTTTCAGCAGCAACAAGGGTTGGTGCGTGTATAGCAAATAAAAATAAAAAAGAAAAAGATGCGCTAGAATCATATGGAAAAAACCTAGGTTTGGCATTTCAAATAGCAGATGATGCACTTGACTATTATTCTACACAAAAAGTTTTAGGAAAAGAAATTGGTAAAGATTTTTTTGAAGGCAAAACTACAATGCCTATGGTTGTGATTTTTCAAAGAGGCAACTCTGAGGAGAGAAACTTTCTTAAAGAAATATTCAAAAAAGAAAAAAGAAACGAAGATGACTTTAGCGAAACCTTAACTCTCATAAATAAATATAAAGCAGTTCACGAAAGTTTGAAGAGAGCTGAATACTTTGTTAATGTTTCGCATGGAGCTTTAGAAGTATTTGAAAATAGTAATGAAAAGAAAATTTTGCAGAATTTAACTGACTTTAGTCTTAATAGATCTTTTTAAGGATATAAAATTTCTTTTTTCCAACTATCAGCAACTTTAATATATTTTAATCTTTCGTGAATTCTATATTTATCTCCTAACCAGAATTCAATTGTTAGTGCACTTAAACTCCATCCAGACCAATGTTGAGGTCTAGGTAAATCATTCCCGTCCTTATATTTTTTTTTATAATCTATTATTTTTTTTAAAAATTCTTCTCTTTTATTCATAACTTGTGATTGCTCAGAAGCCCATGCGCCAATTCTACTTTCGTATGGCCTGCTGTTGAAATATTTGTTTGCCTCTTCATCGGTGACCATTTTTACTTTTCCTGAAATCCTTATTTGTCTTTGAAGACTTTTCCAATGAAAACACATTGCTGCATTAGGATTTTTTTTTAAATCGCTGCTTTTTAAGCTATTTAAATTTGTATAAAAAACGAATCCATTTTTGCTTAATCCCTTTAAAAGAACCATTCTCACGCTAGGTAAATTATTATCATCAGCTGTAGCCAAAGCTAGTGCATTTGGATCGTTAATTTCCTTTTTTTCGGCCTCAGACATCCATATTTTAAATAATTCCAATGGATCATCTAGGTCCATAAAGCAAGAATTCAATCCTAATGAGTTTTTTTGATTCATAAAATAGTCAAAATATTCTATATAATATAATCTAATGTCATTTAATACTTTTGGAAAGCTATTTCGTTTTACAACTTGGGGAGAATCTCATGGTCCAGCAATAGGGTGTATTGTAGACGGTTGCCCGCCAAACATTCCTGTATCTGAAAAAAATATACAGAATGATATGAATCGTAGAAGACCAGGAAAATCCAAGTACACATCACAAAGGAAAGAAGCTGATAAAGTTGAAATTTTATCTGGCATTTTTGAAGGTAAAACTACAGGCACTCCTATTTCTATAATTATTTATAACAAGGATGCGCGTTCTAGAGATTACGAAACTATAAAAAATAAATTTCGTCCAGGTCATGCAGATTTTTCATACTTAATAAAATATGGAATTAGAGATTATCGTGGTGGTGGAAGACAGTCAGCTAGAGAAACAGCTTCAAGAGTAGCGGCGGGTGCTATTGCAAGAATTGTTCTCAGTAAACTATTGGGTAAAAAATATAAAGTCATTGGGGCTGTTGTGCAGCTAGGTATCCTTGGATGTGATAAAAAAAAATGGGATGAAAAAAATATTAGAAAAAATCCATTTTTCTGTCCAGATAAAAAATCAATTAAACTTTGGGAAAAATATTTACTTTCCATTAGAAAATCAGGATCTTCCTGCGGTGCTATAATTGAATTAAGAGCAAGAGGCATACCCGCCGGATTGGGTGCTCCAATTTATTCTAAATTAGATTCTGATCTTGCTAGTGCTCTAATGAGCATTAACGCTGTGAAGGCTGTTAATATTGGTGTGGGGATGAACTCTGCTTTTTTAAGTGGAGAAGAAAACTCAGATGAAATGATGAGTGTAAAAGGAATAACAAAATTTAAATCTAATAATGCTGGGGGCATACTCGGGGGGATATCTTCTGGCCAAGAAATTATTGCCTCTTTTGCTGTGAAGCCCACTTCTTCAATTTTAAATAGTAGAAAAACTATTGATAAAAAAGGAAATAATACAAAAATTTCTGTTAAAGGTAGGCACGATCCTTGTGTGGGCATTAGAGCGGTTCCAATTGGTGAGGCTATGATGAATTGTGTTCTTTTAGATCATTATTTATTAAATCGTGCTCAGTGTGATTAAAATTTTCTATCTAATATAAATTCAACCGACTTAACTAATTCATTTGCTCTTTTACCATATTCTTTTTTTATCTCTTTGATTATTTTTTTCTTAACTTTTTTTGCAAAAATTAAAGTTTTATCGTATCCAATTAAATTAATGAATGTTGATTTGTCACTTTTGTTATAGTTTTTATTTAATTTTCTAATAACTAAACTGTCTTGTTTGTAATCAACCAAATCATCAACAGTTTGAAATAATAAACCTATATTTATACCTATTTGTTTTAATTTTTTTCTTTTAGAAGGTGTAAAATTTTTTAAGATAGCTATACTTTCGCAACAGAAACCAAAAAGTTCCCCTGTTTTTTTTTTCTGCATATTAATTATACTATTTTTTGAAACTTTTCTATTTTCAAAACTTAAATCTGAATATTGACCTCCGGCTAAACCAGAATGTCCCGAACATTCTGATAAAGTTTTTATTAAATCATTTTTTTGGTTTTGGTTAATTTTCAAATCTTTACTAGATAAAATTTCGAAAGCTAATGTAAGCAAAGAGTTTCCCGCTAGGATTGCTGTAAATTCATTAAATTTTTTGTGAACTGAAAGCTTCCCCCTTCTAAAATCATCATTATCCATAGAAGGTAAATCGTCATGTATTAATGAGTAAGCGTGAATACATTCAATAGCTGAACTGATAATAATTAACTTTTTGGAATCTATATTATAAATTTTTCCTGCATTTACTACAATTGCAGACCTGAATCTTTTACCACCTGAAAAAACACCATATTTCATAGGATTCAATAAATAAGAGTTGTTTTTTTGTTTAGAAAATATTTTTTTTAAACAAGAATTGGTTTGACTGGCAATAATATTGAGTTTTTTTGGAAAGCTTATCATAAATCTATTTTAAGATTTTTTCTCTTTATTTTTATTCACGCTAACTTGACTAATTTCTCTAGCTTTCTCTTTAAATTTATCTTGAACGTGATGGTTAAGTTGCATCATTCTATTGTATTTTTCTATTGAAATTTCTAATTTTGTTTCTTTATTCTCTAAATTTTCAATAATATCATTAATTTCATTTTGTGCCTCTTTTATAGTTTTGGCTCTTATATCAGCTGGAATATTTTTCGATTTCATAATATATCAATATACTAATTAATTTATGAAGAATATCTATTCAAATATATACAAACCTAATTTGTTTAATTTAAATAAAGCAAAAAAAAATGTTGAAAATAATAATGTTATAGGAATACCAACAGAGACTGTGTATGGGCTAGCTGGAAATGCATATTCTAACGAATCGGTAAAAAAAATTTTTAAATTGAAAAAAAGACCATCAATAAATCCTTTAATAGTTCATTTTAAAGATTTTAATGATTTAAAAAATGACGTTATACTAAATGATAGTTTTAAAAAACTTTACAAAAAATTTTGTCCTGGCCCAATTACTTTTATACTAACAAAAAACAAAAGGTCAAAAATTTCTAAAATAGTAACTGCTGGTAAAAAAACAGTTGCAATCAGAATACCAGAACATAAAACTACCAGAAAATTACTTAATATTTTAAAATTTCCTCTCGCTGCACCAAGCGCTAATATTTCATCACAATTAAGCCCAACATCAGCAAGTGATGTGGTTGAGGAATTTGGAAATTCACTTAAATTTATATTAGACGGTGGTAAATGTAAAATTGGTCTAGAGTCTACTATAATAGATTTAACCACCACCCCAACTATATTAAGAACTGGAAGTATATCCTTAAAAAAAATTGAACATGTTCTTAAAAAGAAAGTTAAAGAGAGAAAAAAAATATTTAAAATTAAAGCCCCTGGACAGCTTAAATTACATTATTCTCCTGGTATACCTGTGGAAATGAATATGAAATACCCTAAAAAAAATCAAGCATTCATTTGCTTTGGTAAAAAATCTAAAAATGGAAAAAATTATTTTAATCTTAGCAAAAAAGGTGACTTGAAAGAAGCTGCGAACAACTTATACAAAACTATGAGAAAAATAAAAAATAAAAAATTTAAATCTATTGCTGTGGTTAAAATACCTAATACAGAAATCGGTTGTGCAATTAATGATAGATTAAAAAAGGCATCATTCAAATAAATATGTCTGCAATTGAAATAAATAATCTTAATAAAAAATATAAAAGAACATCTGCTGTTAAAAACATTAATTTTAAAATCAGCAAAGGAAAAACTATTGGTCTTCTTGGACCAAACGGTTGTGGAAAATCTACAACACTAGGTATGATATTAGGATTGATAAAACCAACCTCAGGATCTGTATTAATTAATGGTGAAAATATTGAGAATAACAGAACAAATCTACTTGAAAAAATGAATTTTATTTCTCCTTATATAGAATTACCAAAAAAATTAACTGTTGAGGAAAATCTAAAAGTTTATGGAAAATTATATGGTGTCAAAAATTTAAAAAATAAAATTTCAGAGTTAATGGAAGTATTAAACTTGACTGAATTTGGTAACAGAAAGACAGGTGAATTATCTTCTGGACAAAAAAATAGAGTTTCTTTAGCAAAAGCATTAATTAATGATCCAGAAATACTTCTTCTAGATGAGCCAACAGCAAGTCTTGACCCAGATGTAGGAGATTATGTTCGAGGTATTATTGAAAAATTTGCATCCAAAAATAATTCAACAATTTTATTAGCTTCACATAATATGAATGAAGTCGAACGATTATGTGATGAAGTATTAATGATGAAAAATGGAGAAATAATTGATCAAGGTAAAAGCAATAATTTAATTAGCAAACATGGTCGAAAAAATCTTGAAGAGGTTTTCCTTAAAATTGTAAGGAGCTAAAATGCAATTTCATAGAATTTATGGCTTATTTCTTCGTCATTTCTATTTAATTAGAAGTTCTTTTCCTAGAATCTTAGATTTAGTTTATTGGCCCACTATTCAAATTATTCTTTGGGGTTTTATATCAAAATTTTTTACAATGCACAGTGAATTCTATAACAATACTGCTGGTATAATTTTAAGTGCTGCAATTCTTTATGATTTTTTATTTCGATCAAGTATAAGTTTTAACATGTTGTTTCTTGAAGAAATTTGGAGCAGAAATTTTACCAATTTATTTATTGCTCCACTTAAAGTGAATGAAATCGTAATTGCTCTTACAGCAACTGCTTTAATAAGAACTCTAATTGGAATAGTGCCAGCTGTACTTCTGGCGAGTCCATTTTTTGGAGTTTCTCTATTAGATTTGGGGCCAGCATTAATACTTCTTTTATTAAGTTTATATGCATTCGGAATAACACTTGGTCTTTTTGTAGTTTCGGGCCTTCTTAGGTATGGTCCCGCATTTGAGAATGTTGCGTGGTCATCACTTTTTCTTTTGGCTCCTCTTGGATGCATTTACTACCCGTTATCTATTTTACCAGACTGGCTGCAAGTAATAGCTAAAGGTTTACCTTTAGTTTATATATTTGAAGAAGTTAGATCTATTTTATTAAATAATGTTGTAAATTACTCTAACATCATGTTGGCTTTAGTATTAAATTTTATTTATTTTTTACTATCAATCTTTGTATTTTATAAAGCTTTTGATGAAGCTAGAAACAGAGGCACTTTAATCAATGTTGGGGAATAATTTTTAAAATTAATTCCAGTTACTTATATTTGTTTTTTTTCTAATAGCTGACAAAAGTAAACCATTTCTTTTTAATTCAAAAACATTTTGTCCTTTAAATCTATCAAAACAATTCATCATTTTTACTGTTTTGTTATTAGAACTTTTTGTTAGTGAACCAGATACAAGCAAAACTCTGTTTGTCATAATAATGTAATCTGCATCTTTTGGATGTGCACGAATTAAATTTACCTCTCCCTGATTTTTTAAATAATCAAAAATTCTTGGGTGAACACCACATATTGCTAATTTAGTAATTTTATTTTTATCAAAACTTACACTTTTTATTAATTCATTTGCTGATACACCCCAATAATCATTTTCAAATTTTTTATACATATTTTCTGACTTGCCGTTAAATAAATTTAAATAAGTATATTGATATGGTGTTGAAATAAAAAAATTATACAAAAGGTAAAGAATAAATATTGATAAAAAAGAAAGTGTTAATTTTGCTTTTAGTAGATGAAAATTTTCAATTAAATAAAATATTGTTAAACCTGGTATTACACAAAAATATGGTATTACCCATAGATAATGTCTCATTCCATCATATGTAACTACAGGCATAATTTGTCCAATTAATACTGGAAGCAGCATGATTGAAAAAATTAAACATATTTTATAATTAAAAAAACTAAATCTCTTACTAAAAAAATCATTAGAAATAATAAAAATAACAGAAAAAATTACGTAAGTTGCTAAGAAGTATTCAGGGGATTTGTATAATAAATTAATTAAAAAATGCAACTTTGGCACTTGCCACGATAAATGATATTCCCCATTAATTAAATTAAAAGGTCTTCCTCTAGGAAGTTCACCAGAAACTAAAGATAAGTGATCTACGAAATAACTATAGGGAAGTGTGAAGATATTTGGGTGCGTATCAACCCAAAATAATATCAAAATAAAATAAAAAATAAAAAAAACTTTAACTAGATCAATGAAAAATATTTTAACATTAAAATTAGTGTTTATAATTTTTTTTAAAAAAAAAATATCAATAATTATAAATAAAAAAATTGGTATTAATGTACCTAAAAAAACAAGTTCTAATCCACTTGCTGCGGCACCAAGTGTAGCTATATAAATAATGTAATTGTTTGATTTTTGTCTTACATTTTGCATCCTTAAATATTTCAAAGTTAAATAAAAAATCCAAACATGACAAAATGCTAAAAACATATCCTTTCCATTGAATGACATGTGTCCAAAAAAAACTGGATAAAAAAATAGTATTAGAAATACTAATTTAGAAACTTGTTGATTAAATAGCTCATTAATAATCTTTCTAATTCCGACAATCGTGCTTATTGAAAAAAATAAATTGATTATATGCGTAACTTCAATTTGATACTTGTGCGGGAATACTTGGGTTATTAAATATTTTAAAGACCAATATATTGGTGAAAAGTGTTCTCTATAAAAAGTATAGTTATCATTTTTACCAATTGAGAGTAAATAATCTAAAGTACTCTTTCCTATTCTTAAATGAGCGCCTTCGTCCCAAGATTTTCCAACTATAAGAGAGCAGTAGGTAGCAAATAAAATTAAAATATAAAATAAAATTTTATTATTTGTTGTGCCGTTGAGTTTAAAAAAATTACTTATTTTAATCAATGCTTTGAAATTCATTTTTTAATTTAAGATAAAATTTATTCAAGAGTTCTTTGTCTTCTTTATTTAGAATTTTATCTTTATCTAAGCTAGATTTAATTTCAGATCTAATTTTATTTTTGATTTTTTTAATATTCTCTTTATTTTTTAGACTTTCAATTGTTCCTGATATTATTAAATTGTAGCTAACATT